>CAMBQX010000057.1 GCA_945870085.1 Bifidobacterium breve
CCGGTGACCAAGATGAGGTCTTCTGTTGGGTTGCTCTCGCCGAACCGATCAGCGAAATCCACATAAGCCTCCATGACAGTTTCGTATTGCCCAGGCTTGACGTGCATGGTGTATTCGATGACGCTGCTCATGGATTCTCCTCAGAATAAGTTCCAGGCCCCCACAGTAGCGGTGGCGTAATTTACGCCGTCGAACCTTCTACCATTTTGTTAGCCGCACGGCCGCCCGTCGGATCACCCGTGATGCCTCGCCTTGGGTTGCAGGTTCGTCGTCGTGTTCATTGAGGGTTACCCCTGCCTCTTTAACCAAATTGTTGAACTCGACACGCTCAAGGTCGTCAAGTTTCGGCCAGTCACCTGTGAGTGCCGGCGGTGCCTCAAACCACGCCTGCCACCTAGGGTCGCCCGCGAAGTCCAATTCACTTAAGCCCCCTGCCAGCAACTGCTCCGACTCGAGGGTGTCATGCACATTCGGTGCCAAGAGCAGGCGTTCACCGCTTCTGCCTGACAGCGCCGCGATGAGCAAGCGTCGTGGCCTACTTGAAATGAGCCCATCCGGCACCAGCGGATTTACTTCCTGCAGATAACGGAGTGCGGGAGCTGACAGCGACTCATTGATCGCTGTTGTTGATTCTGCTAATTGAAAAGGCGGTGGCGTTACGGCGGCAAGGGTAAAAAGCGTCTGCCACATATCCTCAAGGTGCCCTGCTCGCACATAGGGCCGCAGCGTAAAAGTGATTTCGCTGCGCAATGGCCGCTCCCATATTTTCACGAAGGCGGCGTGGTCGAAGAATGCCCGCGCCTGTAATGCATACTTTCGGTTAAAGCCATGAGTTCGACCAGCCTTGATTGTTTCAGCGAATGCGCTCGGAGCTAGGTCGTCTGGGCGCCGCACGTATGCGAAAACCTTAATCCGGTCAAAAAATCTGCCGAGGAATTCGTACAGGCCATCAACTTCATCTGGGCCACGTAATCTTGTTGAGAGGTGCTCGCTCGTAAATAACCAAGTACCGTCGGTCAAGTCTCGTTCAAATTTCTTCGCCAGCTTTACTTGCAGCTCCAACTGATCTTCAGGGCTTTCGACCGCGTAGGCCCGGCCAAGGCGCCCGGGCTGAGCCGCAAAAGCAGCCGCAAGCTCACCGTGGTTGTCGCCGTGGAAGAACTTTGGGATCTTAACTCCTGCAGACTCGATCTCCTTGCGATTCAACCCAACCATTTCTTGCCAGGTCGTGGTGCCCGTCTTGGCTCTCCCAATATGCAAGATCAATTCGCGCATGAATCAGGAATCCTCAACCGTGGTGCCACTTTGCTCCTTGCGTGCTGCGCGTTCAGCGCGCACCTGAACCTCAATAGCCTCGGCTTCTTCTAATGTCGGTGCAGAACCTCCACGTCGAGCAGGCAACCACCATGCCCCTTCGGGCAAATTCAACTCTTTGGGCGTTGGTGGTGGGTATCGATCAATAGTCTCGTCGAGAAGTTGCTGGAGCCTTTGGTGAAGTTGCCCGTTGACCAACTCAGCATCGTCACTTCGCGATGGGTGCATTGGAGTGCCAATCGTCATTGCAACGGTGCGCCCACGCGTTAAGTCCTTGCGCCCATAACTAAGTATTCGCGCTCCACCGAAAACAATCATGGGGATTAACGGCACATTTGCCGACACCGCCATGCGCACGGCACCGTTCTTAATCTCCTTGACTTCCATCGAGCGGCTCATTGTTGCCTCCGGAAATACACCCACGAGTTCGCCGGACTTTAATGCCCTTACCGCGTCGCGAAACGCCTGGGATCCAGCGTCGCGATCAACCGGGATGTGATGCATTCCGCGCATCAGGGGTCCGGCCACCTTGTGTTTGAAGATTCCATCCTTCGCCATAAAGCGCACGTAGCGATGGCCAATTCGATCGGCAGGTATGCCGGAAAGAGCAAAATCCAAGTAACTGGTGTGGTTGATAGCTATCACCGCGCCGCCAACCCGTGGCAAGTTTTCGGAACCAACGATGTCGAACTTAATACCCAAGGCCCTGAAAAGGGTCTTAGCGGTAAAAACTATCGGGGGATAGACAATGTCGGTCACAAGGGCAGATTATCTGCTACCTTCCACAATTATGAGTTTCACGGTCTGGATACTGCAATTTCTCCTGGCATTTGCCTTTGTGGCAGCCGGGGTGACAAAGCTGGTAACCCCTACCGCCAAGCTTCGCCGGCGCATGGCTTGGACCGAAACCTTCAGCCCGTGGTCTATCAAGTTAATCGGCGCCCTTGAACTCCTCGGTGGCTTGGGCCTATTCCTGCCGCCGATCGTGGCTTTCGTCCCAGCAGTTTTGACTTTGCTATCGGCGTTTGGCCTGGCTGTCATGATGATTGGCGCCATAGTGGTTCATCTGAGGGGTAAAGAAGCCCGCGAAGGGTTGCCCGCACTGGTTCTGCTGGTTTTTCTGATTTTGCTCATCTTTGGCCTTTTCGCGGTCGACCGCTTCTAATCCCGTGAAAATCCAAGTATGGAAGACAGATATCGTGCAGTGGCTCGCTCAGTAGAGTTGGACCATGACCAAAGACCGCATGGTGTGGATTGACCTTGAAATGACAGGCCTTAACCTCGGCTCCGATGAGATCGTCGAAATCGCCTGCATTGTCACCGAAGCCGACCTCACCGAACTCGATGGTGGCATCGACATAGTCGTAAAGCCCAGTGACGCGCCGCTAGCCGCGATGGATGAATTCGTAGTAAATATGCACCAAGCCTCGGGCCTAATCACCGAGATACCCAATGGCACCACACTTGCCGACGCCCAGCAGCAAGTTTTGGCCTACATTCAAAAATATGTGCCCGAAGCCGGCAAGGCTCACCTTGCGGGCTCAAGTGTTTATGTCGACCGCGGCTTCCTGGCAAAATACATGCCGGAACTTGACTCGTACCTGCACTACCGCCTAATAGATGTCTCTAGTATCAAAGAGCTCACCCGCCGCTGGTATCCGCGCGTCTACTTCGGCTCCCCGGAGAAAACCGGTAATCACCGGGCGCTCGCCGATATTCGCGAGTCAATTGCCGAACTGCGTTACTACCGAGATGCGGTCTTTGTCGCCCAGCCCGGCCCTGATTCAGATGCTGCAAAGGCACTTGGGCAAAGCCACGTTGTCAACCATGGCAGCGGCCCTAACCCAGATTCGGTGGCCGAGTCGGTCGGCTGATAGATTCCGCCTGCAGGTACAAAGCCCGGTTAGTCGGGCTTCGGGCCAGCATGGTGCTCGTAGTTCAATGGTAGAGCGCAGCCTTGTGGTGGCTGATGTTGCGGGTTCGAATCCCGTCGGGCACCCCAATTAGCAGCTAATAACTAGTCGCTAATCATTAGCCGTAGGTGCACTCGGTAACCGCATTCTCAACCGTTGAAAGATTCATGCGGTCATACCGAAAGTCCATTGTCAAGGCTTGCGGCTGGCCATCGACACTCGCCAACCTCGCGGTGTACTCATTGGCCTGCGCCAATTTATCCGCGGTAGCAAATGTCAGCTTTTCGGTAACCATCTGCTTGCAGACACCGCGCATTTGCGCTGACCCGGCCGCCGCATTTGGATCAGGTGCAACCTGTATCAAACTTGAAGCGACCGCAACCAGTTGGTTATAGGTCAGCCCGGACGAATCAATAACGATGCTCGTCTCGCCAGGATCGGTCATGGTTGACGCAGGTTTTGCCGTCACCTCAAGAACCCCGCCGGTGGCCAATACATCGGATTTCTTGCATCGGAAGCCGGCCGGGATCGCCTTGGGGTTTGAATTAGCCGGCTGCTTGAAGCAGTTCGCGTAGACCTGAGCCGTCACGGTTACCTGGGTGCCTGGCTCACCCAAATTGATCTTCACTTTTGCAACCTTCGCCAAAGAAGTTGATGATGCGGGTTCAGCAGCGAACCCGGTATCGGCCCACTTCTCTGATAATTGGAACCCCTTGGCTGGTCTACCGTAAGTGGCACCCGCGAAAGTATCGCCACTAGTGACGGTGCCTTTAGTGATTACCAAGTTGTTGCTGATGACCTCGACCTTGCTCGTTCGGCGCAACCCAGCGGTGTTCATCGGCTCCCAGAGCGAACCAGCGGTGCCAAGTCTCGCGGCGGCGGTGCCCCACGAGGTAACCGACTCGTTGATGCCGTACGGGCTATCAGCCGCCAGCGCTGGAGCGGCGACAGCCGGCACTAAAGCAGCGGCGACGAGGATAGCCACTGCGCTGGTTGCAGCCACCTTGACTTTGATGGATCTTGCTGATCTGGTACCGGGCTTTGGGGTCATGGCCTAAGAGTACGTCAGACATTGCGGCGGTACTGCCCACCCACTTCAAAAAATGCTTCGCTTATTTGCCCCAGTGAGCAAACTTTCACCGCATCCATCAGCGCCTCGAAGACATTGCCTCCGGTAGCGGCCACCTCTTTAAGCCGTGTCAACGCTGCCGGGGCAACCTCGCGGTTCCGGTCCTCGAAGTCGGCTAGGCGGTGAAGTTGTGACTCCTTTTCCTCCGTTGTTCCTCTTGCTAATTCCACCGTCGCGGTCGAATTCGCGCTGCCTGCTGACAAGAAGGTGTTTACCCCGATGATGGGCAAAGTGCCATCGTGCTTACGTTGTTCGTAGAGCATTGACTCATCTTGGATGCGCCCCCGCTGGTAGCCCGTTTCCATGGCGCCCAGCACTCCGCCTCGGTCGGCGATGCGCTCAAACTCAACCAGCACCGCCTCTTCGAGGATATCGGTCAACTGATCAACGATGGCCGCACCTTGAAGTGGGTTCTCGGTGGCTGACAGGCCCCACTCTTGGTCGATGATCATCTGAATAGCAAGTGCACGGCGCACCGACTGCTCAGATGGGGTGGTAACCGCCTCGTCAAACGCATTGGTATGAAGTGAATTTGCATTGTCGTAGAGCGCACAGAGGGCTTGCAGCGTGGTGCGGATGTCATTGAAGTCCATCTCTTGAGCGTGCAGCGACCGACCAGAGGTCTGTACGTGGTACTTGAGCTTTTGCGCACGATCGCCGGCCCCGTACTTGTCGCGCATCGCGATAGCCCAAATCCGTCGAGCTACCCGCCCAAGAACCGTGTATTCGGCGTCCATTCCATTGGAAAAGAAGAATGAAAGATTTGGTGCGAAATCATCTATTGCCATCCCGCGTGCCAGATATGCCTCTACATACGTAAACCCATTGGCCAAGGTGAAAGCCAGCTGACTTATCGGGTTGGCCCCGGCCTCAGCAATGTGGTAGCCGCTGATTGATACCGAGTAAAAATTTCGTACCTCGTGTTCGATGAACCACTCTTGAATATCGGCCATGCAACGCAAGGAGAACTCTGTCGAGAAAATACAGGTGTTCTGGCCTTGATCCTCTTTGAGGATGTCGGCTTGCACCGTCCCGCGTACTGTAGCCAAAGCCCTTGACGTGATTACTTCTACTTCATGCGCTTCTGGCTTGCGCCCTTCAACTTCAGCGAACCTAGTAATTTGTTGATCAATTACGGCATTCAAAAACATTGCCAAGATCGCCGGTGCCGGGCCGTTTATCGTCATCGATACTGAAGTCATCGGTGAACATAAGTCGAACCCCGCGTACAGATCGCGCATGTCTTCAACGGTTGCAATCGACACTCCCGAAGTACCGACCTTGCCATAAACATCGGGCCTAGGTGACGGGTTACGCCCATAAAGGGTGACCGAATCAAATGCCGCAGAGAGTCGGGTCGCCGGCTGCCCCGCACTTAATAAATGAAAGCGCCGGTTAGTTCGATGGGCATCGCCTTCGCCGGCGAACATGCGAGCCGGCGCCTCCTCGGTGCGCTTGAACGGGAACACTCCGGAGGTGAAGGGGAAGTAGCCTGGCAGATTTTCAGCCCGAATGAATCGAACTAACGCACCATCTTCGTCGTCTCGCGGCAGCGCAACTCGCGGAACTTTGGTGCCCGAGAGCGTTGTTCGCGTCAATGGGGTGCGTATCTCATTACCGCGAATGACGTACACCTGCTCATCGCCGATATAGGTGTCGCGTAGCGCTGGCCAGGCCGCTAACTGGGCCTGCACGTCTGGCGCAAACCCCATTTTGGTCTCATCTAGTACCGAAGACACCGCGGCAGCCGATGACTCCTGACCCCTAGCTATCAGCAGTTCGCGCGTTACCCGCATTTGCTGCACTTGGCGAGCGATAGCTGATTGGCGCTCGGTTACCAGGTGGTAGCGGCGAACTGATTCGGCAATCTCGGCCAGATAACGCTCGCGACCTCGTGGCAGCACACCCGTTAATTCAGTGGAAGTTCGACCCTTAACAACAGGCAGCACTCCGTCAAATTTACGCATGCCTTTTTCGGTCAGAATGCCAATTAGATAGTGATAAAGGGCCGAGACCCCATTGTCATCGAAGCGGGCGGCACTGGTGCCAAATACCGGCATTTCGTCCCATGGCGTACCGAACGCACCTCGGTTTCGCACCAGTTGTCGAGCCACATCACGGCGCGCGTCCTCCGCACCACGGCGCTCGTACTTGTTTACCGCAACCACGTCGGCGAAATCGAGCATGTCAATCTTCTCGAGTTGCGAAGCCGCACCATATTCAGGAGTCATAACATAAAGGGAGGTGTCAACAAAAGGTACTATGGCCGCGTCACCTTGACCGATACCCGGGGTCTCGACAATGACAAGATCGAATCCAGCGGCCTTGCACGCTGCGATGATGTCGGACAGCGCGGCCGGGGTTTGCCCACCTGAATCGCGAGTGGCTAGCGACCTAAAGAACACCACTCCTGGGTCAATACTGTTCATCCGAATGCGGTCACCCAGAAGCGCACCGCCACCGCGACGCCGCGTCGGATCAATTGCCAAGACTGCTATGCGCAATTTGTCTTGGCTATCAAGCCGCAATCGGCGCACCAATTCGTCGGTCAGTGACGACTTACCAGAGCCGCCGGTACCGGTGATGCCGAGCACCGGGGTGGTTGTGGTTGCCGCGGCCTCGCGGATGTCATTGGCAAGGGCTTGATCCTTGCCCGATTCCAAAACAGTTATGGCACGCGCCAGTGCAGGTATTGACCCGGTGAGGATTTCATCGACGCCGATCGACCCAATTGTTAGCTCACGATCACACTCGGCCACCAACTTATTGATCATCCCCGGTAGGCCAAGGCGTTGGCCGTCCTGCGGGCTAAAGATGTGTACCCCGATTCTTGCCAATAATTCAATTTCCGCGGGAACAATAACCCCACCGCCGCCGCCATACACTCGAACATGCCCAGCGCCGCGTTCAGCTAGGCGCTCAACTAGATAGGTGAAGTACTCAACGTGCCCACCCTGGTACGAGGAGATCGCCACCCCCTGCACATCTTCTTGCAGGCAGGCGGTTACAACTTCCTCGACACTGCGGTCATGACCAAGATGAATTACTTCAACACCTTGTGATTGCAATATTCGACGCATGATATTTATTGCGGCGTCATGCCCGTCAAATAGGCTGGCGGCGGTGACAAATCGCACGGGGTGCGTAGGCACATGCAACGCAGAGGTCGACATCTACTAGCTCCTTGACAGAGGTGGCTGTCACCGATCTGGCGGGACTTGTGACTATGTCAGATACTAGGACATCCTACTAAATTTCGCTAGACCCGGGCACCGGGCGGGGCCCGACCCTACGATGGCCCATATGACCCCTGCCATCCCAAGGCTCGCAGCCGACCCAATCGCCGAAGCCCACCGGCAATGGGTAGCCCACGGCTGGGAGTCGGCCGCCGATGGCATGGCCGCAATCACCTCGCTCATGCGCGCGCACCAGATATTTCTGGCTCGTGTTGAAACAGTGCTGCGGCCATTCGAGGTTAGTTTTGCCCGATATGAAGTTCTAATGCTGTTGCACTTCAGCAAGCGCGGCGCATTGCCGATGCGCACGATCGGATCGCGCTTACAGGTGCACCAAACGAGTGTGACTAACGCTGTTGATCGACTTGAAGCGGCTAGCCTGGTTAAGAGACTCCCCCACCCCACCGACCGCCGGGCTACTTTGGTTGAACTCACCCGCACCGGGCGGGTGCTCGCCGAAAAAGCAACTGCCGCATTAAACGCAGAGGTATTTACTGATACCGGCCTAAGCCCACGCGCGGTAAAGGACGTAGTAAAGACTCTCGGGCAACTTAGGCGCAGCGCCGGAGACTTCTAGGCCCCTAACTATCGCCAGTTAGGCACGTTGGGTAATTGACCCGCGCCGGTTACTTCGAGGTCACCGCCCGAGCTTCGCCCCAAGAGCCAAGCCAGCAATGAAGCGGGCGAGCCGCTAACACCGGTCTGCATGGCGGAGTTGATTTGATACTTGGTGCCACCAGCCACCTCAATCCACCCAAGGGGTAAATCGTCGCGACTGGCAAAATCTGAGACTACCTCGGGCAGCATTTTGTCTACCATGGCTGACGCCCAATTATCCGGGCCGAAAGTTCCGGGCAGATTTAGGTCAAGGTGATGGATGGCAACTTCTTGAAGGCGCAAGGTGATCACGCTTGCGACCTTGATCACCCGCCCATGGCGCAAAATCACCTCAACCGCGAGTTGTTCATCACTTAACATCACGAAGTCATCGGCAAACTGACCCGCCGAAGCAATAATTGCATCGAGGTGCCGCTCCTTGCTGCGCTTGGCATGCAATGCGATATCACCTTCACGGACTTCCGGTGAGATATACATATCGCGGCGATTACCGTCAAGGCCCCACCTGATCAAGCGGGCCAGCCCTAAGGCATTGCCGTCCAGATGGGCCAGGACATGCCCGCGGGACCAATTTGGCAACAAACTGGGTTCACTAATTTGCTCATCACGCATCGAACGGACCGAAGTGACAAGTAGTTCTGTTTGGTGCAAAAGTTCGGCGCTACTGGTCATATTGCGCACCGGTCCTCGATTGGCGCTTCATGTTGGCAAACTCGACCACTTGATGCCCAACCATCTCCAATTGCTCCACCGTAGCGGTGTCTTCACTCTTGCCTTCGGCATCGATCTTGGTCAAACCGGAATTGACCGTCGCCCCCAATGGGGTCGGCCACCCGCGAAGGGCATGTGCGATCTGTCGCAATTGCTGAAGGGTGCTGACGGTGGCCTGCCACCCGTAGGCAACTGAGATACACCCCACCGACATACCATGCAAATACCCGCCATCGCGCTCACGCAAATCCTCAATGTAGTCAAGTGCGTTCTTCATCATCCCACTGATCGCACCGTGGTACCCGGGGCTCGCAATTATTAGGCCATCGGCCTGCGCCACTTTTTCAAGGTAGGCAACCGCCAATGGGTCGCGATCGGTCGTCTCAGTGTCATAAATAGGAAAGAGCAGGTCACGGCCGGTGATGACATCCACATAGGCACCCTTGGCGCGAGCCCCGCGCACCGCTGCCAGCAAGGCCCGCTCACTTGATGAATCCGGTCGGGTGCTACCACCAATTGCCACAATACGAACCTTGTCACCACTTGCCTGACTCATTTGTTTGCTCCACCCTCGTTAGGGAT
>CAMBQX010000058.1 GCA_945870085.1 Bifidobacterium breve
TCTCCTTGGATGGTGCAACCGGTGAGGTATTTCTTGGTGAATTACCGGTTTCGTCATCCCCGGTGGTGCGCTATCTGCTCGAAGGGGTTGATGCGATACGGGCGTCCTTGAGTGAGGATGACGCCGCGGTGGTGGCGTGCGTAGATCGATTACTGAAGTACGCGGACAAGGTTCGCAGGCTTCGAGTGAGAGCCAATGCTGACACACCAGACGACGCTATTAGAGCAAGGTTGCTCGGTGCTGAAGGCATCGGCTTGTGCCGCACCGAGCATATGTTCCTTGGTGAACGCCGCGAGTTAATTGAGCACGTCATCCTCGCCGAGACGGGTGTTGAGCGCGAAGCCGCACTTGCCGCTTTGATGCCGTTACAGAGGCAGGATTTTATTGAGATTTTAGAAGCAATGGACGGCCTACCAGTTACGGTGCGCCTGCTAGACCCGCCATTACATGAGTTCTTAACCGATCGCGCTGAATTGATGGTGCGTGTCGCGCTAGCGCAGGAGCGTGGTGAAGACCATGCGGATGATGATCGTATTTTGGTTGCTGTTAATCGGCTACATGAGTCGAATCCGATGCTCGGGTTGCGTGGTGTTCGATTGGGGTTGGTAGTACAGGGCCTGTATGCATTACAGGTGCGGGCACTAGCCGAGGCGACAATTGCCCGTATCGATGCGGGGGGAAACCCCATGCCCGAGATCATGGTGCCACTTGTTGGATCAGCGCGTGAATTACTCCTCATCCGCGATGAAATGGAACAGGTGTTGGCCGAGGTAAGCACCTCGGCAGGCCGCGAAATCTCGATGCCGATTGGGACGATGATCGAACTCCCACGTGCAGCTTTAACCGCCCATCGGATCGCGGAGGTGGCAGATTTCTTCTCCTTTGGCACCAATGACTTGACGCAGACCACTTGGGGATTTAGCCGAGATGATGTAGAGGCGGCATTCTTCGCGGCTTATCTGGAGAAGGGTGTATTAACGATTTCACCTTTTGAGACCCTAGACGCCGATGGGGTCGGCCGCCTAGTTGATATCGCGGTTCGCGAAGGCCGGCAGGCTCGCCCTGACCTTAAACTGGGAATCTGTGGAGAACATGGTGGTGACCCAGAGTCAATCCACTACTTCCACAATGCCGGGCTCGATTACGTATCGGCTAGCCCGTTCCGGGTGCCGGTGGCCCGCCTTGAGTCAGGAAGAGCTGTCATCGCCGACCTAACTAGTGACTCGCGTTAGCGATGTATTTAATCGACTCCCATACCGGGGCACCGGCCCTTAGGGTGCGGCCGTCGGCGAAATCAACATGCGCGGCCGGAGGGTTTGCCACGAACGCTGCAAAGGTAACTCCGGCATTGGACGTGCGGGGATCAGTCAGGACAACGTCGTATGACAAGGTGTCGCGAAGGTCTAGGTCACTGGCGAGCGCTTGCTGCAAAGTTGCCAGACGTCGAAGTGATGACCTACTCGCATTCGCTGGTTCAGCCAGCAGGTGGTTAGTGTGGGCGCACTGGCTTGCGGCTGGGGCAGTTACGATTTTCACGTGGCCGGGCCCGCACTCCCAAGTTGCGATGCCATCGGGTGCTGCAACTGTGTAAGCCTGACCGGCCGCGTGCGGGATACCATTTAAAAATTTGGCGGCCTCACGAAGGCTTTTCAAAGTCAATAGGTGCCGCGTGATGAAAGCAACGCCCAACCCGCTGCTGTCGGCCGTGAATTGCTCAAGTGCATTGACCGCGACACCAAGGCCGGCATCATTTGCCCCGCACAAGCCAATCATGCCCGGGTAACTCATGACGAGTGCCGTAGGCTTGCGTTCGGCCTTTACCCGAAGGATCATTAGTCTACCCGCCGTCCACAGCGGCAGGTCCATCGTCTGGCCGAGGAAAGCAGCACTGGAACGAGCTGCAACCGAGCAACCCAAGCCACCGGTGAAACTCCATACTTCATCGAGAAATGTTAGTAGCAAGATGTCAACGAGTGCTACTTCAGCCCCGCTGGCGATACCGGTTACCTCATTCCAAAGATCAGGGGTGCAGGTGAGCGCAGTGTTGGTCAGTTCGCTGTCTATGAGGCGATCAGTAACCGCATCGACATCAACTCCGGACTCATGTAGTTGCTGGCGAAGGGCGCGCGCTGCTTCACCGATCTGTTGTGCACGGGCCTGACCATGGGTGAAACCGCGTGCAGCGCCAGCACCGGATACTTCGACAACGTCCAAAATTTGCTCTACTTCTTTCGTTTTAATACCACGAGGACTACCGGGATAACAATAATAGCGCCGATTATCACGAACGGAATTAAGAAGCCAGCGCTGGTGATCGCGAAGGCGATTAGTGCCAGGAATGCCGACCAGCCATTTTGCAACCCGGCTAAGAAACCAGGGGCGGTACTTGAAGTGAGTTCAGTAATTGGCGAAAGGGATACGGTAATGGTCGACATGGCAACTTGTTGCCCAAGATAACCGCGCTGGGCCGTTAAGGAGTCAAGCTCGCCCTGGCGATTGGCCAATTCAGTCTCAACCGCCACTAAATCGGTGACACTAGTGGCTTGCTCCTGCAAGATTTTAAGCCGGTCGATGGAAGTCTGCAGTACCCCAATGCGCGCATCTAGATCAACGACCTGGGTGGTGACATCTTGGGCGTTAATGCTCATGGAGACAACGGTGCCTAGATCACCTAGGTCGCTTACGAAGGCATCCAAAGTTTCCGCTGGCACCCGTGCCACGATGTTGGCATAACTTGAAGTGCCATCCGAGTTGATGTTTTGCGAATCGATAGTTCCCGCTCGGGAGGTGGTTGCAGCAACTACTTGGGCGGTGGCACCGGCAACATCGGCAACTCGAATATCGACGTAGGCGGTTCGGATTAATTGCGGTGCATTGATCGGATCAGAATTTACCTTGGTCTCACTGACTGCTTCTTCAGCAGGAATTGCATCGGTGGAAACCCCAGTAGCCATTTCAGGTGTCACCTCGGCGGCGGTGGGGCTGCCCGAACCGCAGGCACCCAGTAGGAGTCCGGTTGCTAAGAGCCCGATCGCGAGCAGCCCGATCGGGAGTACCTTGCCTGATCCGACTATTTTCCGCGCCATCTCCGGGCCTTCCGCTGAGGTATTTGCAGATACGACGTTTGCGACTAGGTGGTGGTTCCGGTGAACGGTAGCCGGGAGTTAATTCATCCGATATTCAACTCGGCGCAGGTGGGCTGGCTGCCGGCAGATACGGGTGCTCAGGATCGCGGTTGGTCAAGTATTTTGCTACCCCGTAGATAGCGCCGGCAATGGGCACCGCGATGAGCGCCCCAACGATGCCAAGCGCGATGCTGCCGGCCGCAATGGCGATGACTATTGCTAGCGGGTGCAGATTCACGGCCTTGCCCATAACCAGTGGCTGCAGTACGTCACCGTCGAAGGAGCCCACGATCACTGTCAGTACTACCACAAGGAGTGCAATAATTGGCCCGCGCTCAGCCAGCGCCACGATTGCTGCGAAGAAAGTCGCAATGGGCGCACCAATTACCGGGATAAATGCACCGATGAACACTACAGCGGCTAGTGCCGGGGCCAGCGGTACCTGAAGAATTAAAAGCCCGATAAAGACCAGCAGTGCGTCACAAAAGGCAACGATTACGATGCCCCGGGTGTAGCCGGAGATAGAGTCCCAAGCGATTCGCCCAGAAGTGTCTATTTGGCGCTGCGCGGTCTTGGGAATCCAGGAAATAATCCAGTCCCAGACTTTCCCGGGCGTGAGCAGGAAGAAGAGCACGCCGAAAATGAAGACCGAAGCGGCAATAATCAAAGTCCCGACGGAACCGAGGGCAGAAAGGGCATCACCGAGTACTCCCTTGGCGACCGTGGTGCCTGCTGATTTAGCCTGGTCTAGCAAGTTTGCGACCTGGGTGTCGGTGTACTGAAGTGGCCCGGTCTTGAGCCAGCCTTCAATATCGGTGAACCCACTTTGGATGGCGAGCACAAGCTTTGGCCCTTCGTGGATCGAGGAGCTAATCACTACCGCCATTATCGCGACAATCGCAGCCCCAATTGCCAATAGAGCCAGGACCATTGCGATGGGTTTAGGGAGAAATTTTTTGAGGAGGTTCATTACCGGCATGGTCCAGGCGGTTACTAACATCGCGAAGAAGAGGGCAAAAACCACAGGAAATATGCGACCCATGATCGCCACCAACACGGCCAAGCCAGCGAGCACCACTAAAACCCGCCAGATAATGCCGGCCGTTGTTTTCAGGTTGTCAGGAACGCCGTCATTAGTTGGCACGTGGGCTCCTTGATCAGTTAATCGATGCGAACCAAGCCATTTACCGTGCTGAACCATACCGCGAGGACACCCGCTTCGTCAGCGTCTAGCCACTCCACGGTCACTTCATCCAAGGGGCTCGCTGTTGGTTCGCCGAGCCAAGCGCGGATGACGTCTGGGTCACCGGCGAGTTCGACTTTGCCGATTGCTACCGGGCCACCAGTAGCAGATGGGTGCTCGGCTGCTGTGCATTCCCACTGGACGAAGTAAGGAAGTTGCGGGTCTTGCATTAAATCTAAGATGCCAATTTGTTTCCAGCGCAGCTCAGTGCCATCTGGGCGTACGCGGTGTCCGGAGCCAGCTTGGCGTCCGAGTCGTTGTTCTATGGGTGAGATGTCATCGACCGCGACCGCCCAGCCGAGCCAACCACCCCCCGCGTCAGCGCGACTTTGGACGGCGCGTCCGAACGGGGCTTTAGCGGCGGCTGGGTGATCTAAAGCCGAAACGACTTCGACGTAGGTGCCCCCGGCTAGCGGGAGGATGAAGTTGCGGGTGCCAAATGAGGGGTGCCGGCCACCGTCAACGAAGGTGGCACCTAGGTCAGATCCGATGCGCTGAACAACGTCAGCAAGCTCACTTGAAGTGCAGGCATATGAGATGTGGTCCAAGCGCATAACTGGAATCCTGCCTAATGCCCTTTTCGGCCCGTTAAGCACCCCCCTCTGGCGGTAAATATGAGAGGCTGCGTACATGCCGGAAGACGCTGCGGCGGCGAAAGCCCCCACCGCTCAACTCGATAAAAAGAAGTCAATCCTTCTTGGGATCATCGGTCTAGCTTTCATAGTTTTAATTTTCTGGAAAGTCATCCCGCAGATCGGTAGTTACGCCGATGCGTTGGAGGCCTTGCAATCGATGGGGGCGCTTTCGATGGCCCTCATCATCGTCAGCGTGGTTGTGTATCTAATCTTTTACGGGTTACCGTTTATGGCCGCGGCGCCAGGACTTAAGTACTGGCGTTCAGAACAGGTGAATCAAGCTGCCTTCGCGATTAGTAACGGGGTACCCGGCGGCGGCGCGGTTGGCCTCGCGGTGCAGTACGGGATGTTGACTTCATTTGCTATCACGGCAACGGCATCGACAGCGGCAATCACCGCGGTCGGTCTTTGGAGCTCGTTCGTCACCCTCGGCTTTCCGATCCTCGGCGTTGGCGCCTTGGTTTTGGCTGGCCAAAGCGGTGGCGGCTATGTATTGACAGCTCTGATTGGGCTTGCGGTGCTGATCGCTGTGGTCGTAGTTTTCGTTCAGGTGATGCGCTCTGAGCCACTGGCAATAAGGGTCGGAAGGCTGGGAAACAAGCTCATCAAGCCTTTATCCGGACGGATCAAATCGCTGCAAGGTCTTGACCTTGTCGCCCCGGTGACCAAGTTCCGTTCGAGCATGTATGAATTGCTCAAGAGGCGCTGGCTTGCAATAACAGTGGCGCAGGTCGCGGTATCGATAGCCCAGTTCCTGATCCTTTACTTTGCACTTCGCGGTGTCGAAGGTTGGGACACCGCAGGTACCTCGATCTTGGTGGCATTTGCTGCCTTCGCAATCAGTCAACTCGGAATGATGATCCCGATTACTCCCGGTGGTCTCGGAACCGTTGATGCAGCGATGATCGCTTTACTAACCAAATTCGGGGTCGCGACCGGTGCCGCCACGGCTGCTGATCTGGTGTGGCGTGCCGCCTCATTTGTGCCGCAGATCGTCATCGGAATTATTGCCCTTTTACTGTGGTACCGAAAAGCCGGGGAGAGATTTGCAACCACCAAGGTTGACCCTGCGTCCAAACCCGCATAGTAAAACCTGACGCAAAAATGCGTGATCGGCGTGTCGGTGTGGATCCAGGTTCGGGCCATCTCCTAGGGTGTAGTCGTCCGGTCGTCGCGGGAGGGGAAGCCTTCGACGACCGGGCTTTTCATTTCGGTCAGGTGGCAACACTTACTTGAAGGCGGAGGTGGCGTGATCTCGCAGCAGGCCAAGCCTTGGCGAAGTTTCGTAGCACTTGGTGACAGTTTCACCGAAGGCCTAATGGATGACGTTGGGCCCGACGGCCGTTATGTCGGCTGGGCCGATCGGGTCGCTGCGGTTCTTGCCGCCCGGGTACCGGAGTTCAGTTACGCAAATTTGGCAATTCGAGGCCGCCTGACCAGGCAGGTTACCGAGGAGCAGGTGCCGTTGGCATTGGCGATGCATCCGGAGTTGGTGTCTTTTGCGGCGGGCGTAAATGATGCACTTCGACGCAATTACAACCTCCATGACACGGCCACCGTCGTTGAGGATGGAGTCAAGGCGCTGCGGGCCGGTGGCGCGGATGTGCTGTTGTATGCATTTGGTGATCCGGCCCGGCGCTCGATGCTGATGGGGCGGATTCGGGGCCGGCTGGCCGACTACAACAGTGCCATGGCGGCAATCGCCGCTGAGTACGACTGTTATCTGGTTAACTTTTGGGGTGTGGCCGCATTTGACCAGGACGAGTTTTGGGATAGCGACCGGCTACACCTATCACCGGAGGGGCACCAACTGGCGACGCAGTGCGCCCTACAGGCACTGGGGGTCGCTGACGCAAGTTGGCGAACTCCGGCCGCTATTGACCCCGCCCCGGTTGTGAGAAGGGCGGTAGGACACGCGCGTTGGTTACACGGGCACCTGACACCGTGGGTGACACGGCGACTGCGCGGGGAGTCCTCGGGCGATGGGATCGTGGCGAAACGGCCGCATCTGTTACCACTTGAGGCACCGAAATAGCCTGTCAGGTTTGCGCGGTGACGGCTATCCACAGGCCGCAAATTGGTTGGCTGTTGCTCCCCAATCGGTAATTTGCAGGTGGTGCTCAACCCTGGGAGCGCCCACGGTAGGCGCCATGACAACTAACTCACTTAACCGCACCACCCAGGACTCAATTTTGAGCCTGCGTAGCCCGGACGCCGTGATTGCGGCTGTCCCATATCTGCTCGGATTTATGCCGAGCGAGAGCCTGGTAATTATCTGGCTGAGCGCGGACCAAGTCCGGCTCACGCAACGTGTTGACCTACCGAGCGACGACTTGTCGGTAGGTCTCAAGGAGTACTCCGAGGCGGTTGCCCTTACCGCGCAAAATGTCATAGCCGATGAAGTAATCATCTGTGTATTCAGCGACGAGTTTCTGGGTGGGTCGCTGCCCTTCGCCCCCTTGATTACTACGTTGATGGTCGTGATGCACGGGGTCCGCATAGGCGTTGTTGACGCTCTCCTAATCAGTAGTTCAGCCGAACCCGGTAAAACTGAGGGGACGCAGCGCTGGTGGAGCTATTTGAGTACCGACGATCTTGATTCACGCGCCGGGCAATCTCTTGATAAGCACACGGCCTTAATGGTGCAATCTAGGTTTGCGTTCGAAGGTGTCGCGGTACTGCCGGGTCGCGCCGATCTCGAACGGGTATTTGCGGCTGACCTTGACAAGGGTGTTCGGATAGCTAAATTGATAGATGAGCAAAATCGAGAGATAGTAAAACTCGCTGCTGGCATGAACGGTGCAGGTACCGCCGACACGGCCACGACACTGGCCCACTGGCGTGACGAAAGCATTGAGGCGATATTGAACATCGTGCTAGCAGCAGATGGCACCGGTGAGGTCAGTGACTCCGATATCGCTCGAGTCATCTTTTGCCTCAGTGACATTCGCGTCCGCGACACCTTGTTGTGGCACCTGGTACAAAAAGATGAGCGAGTCGCTGCACTTGGTGTGCTGACCAGCGCCCTGCGGGCCGCCCCCGTTGGAGTGGTAGCCCCAATCGCTACCTGCACCTCGATCTGCGCTTGGCTAACCGGCGACGGGGCGCGGGCTCTGGTGGCTCTTGAGCGTAGCCAAGTTGATGACCCTGAGTACTCCTTGGCCCAGCTGGTAGCGGAAGGGTTGGCCGCAGGGTTACCACCTTCGACTTGGGCGGCGGCGATGGCAGGGGTAACCGAGGAGCAGTGCCGCACGGGGAGATAACTGGAGAGTTGCGCCGGTGGCTCTGGGCGGTGGCTCTGGGCTGAGGCTCTGGGCTTGATCGCTCGAGTGCGACTTGCTACAGTGTCCGCAGGTCAAGAGTGCCAGCGTTAAGTCCCGGCTAGCTGGTCGACAACCCTCCAACCGCGGTGGGGTGCCCCGGAGAAGACCAGGCCCAGATTGTTGGGCAAGCGCGGGCCTTGCACCAGGTGAGGCCCCACGATTTGGATTGAGGTCCCCTGATGTGTTGTTGTCGACTGACCACCCGCTGACCAGTTCGCCTAAGGGCGCCGCGTTAGCAGCAATCAAGCAATAGTCCGCCGTTGGTGGCCATTTGCGCTATCCGTTTACCGACACTTAAACACAAATTTATCTTCGAGAGGAATCCCATGAGCACCGATTGGTCCTTTGAAACCAAGCAGATCCACGCAGGTCAGTCACCAGATGCGGTAACTAATTCCCGGGCCTTGCCCATCTACCAAACCACTTCGTACACCTTCAATGACACCACTCACGCGGCAAACCTATTTGCGCTAAAAGAGCTCGGCAATATCTACACGAGGTTGATGAACCCCACCACGGCCGTTGTTGAAGACCGGGTAGCGGCACTCGAGGGTGGGTTAGCGGCACTTCTCGTAGCGAGCGGGCAGGCCGCAGAGACATTGGCGATCTTAAATATTGCCGAAGTCGGCGACCACATTGTTTCGAGCCCGAGTTTGTACGGTGGCACTTACAACCTGTTCCACTACACGCTGCCGAAGTTTGGTATCGAGGTCACCTTCGTTGAAGATCCAGATGATCTCGAGTCTTGGCGCGCTGCGGTGCGTCCGAACACCAAGGCTTTCTACGGTGAGTCGATATCTAATCCGCAAAATGATGTACTTGACATTGAGGGGGTGGCGAAGGTCGCGCACGAGGTCGGTGTACCCCTGATAATCGATAACACCGTTGCCACGCCTTATTTGATTCGCCCATTTGAGTGGGGCGCCGACATAGTTGTGCACTCGGCAACTAAATACCTTGGTGGCCACGGCACCTCGATCGCTGGCGTCATTGTCG
>CAMBQX010000059.1 GCA_945870085.1 Bifidobacterium breve
GCGAATGGCCCACCAAATTGGTGGGCCATTCGCTTTTGACGGCTCGGTCGCGCATCTATTGTGGCAGGTGAATTGAATCCACAGCGCCAGTTGGCGACAGTGCAATAGCTAGTCGCTGGCCAACGCGTAATTGAAGGAACACCGATTCGGTTACCTGCTGCTCGGTAACTTGTAGCAGCAAGCCCTCCTCTGTTGCAACTTGCGCAACTCCGTTCGGCAGCCAGCGGTGGAAAGTAGCCGCAATCATTGTTTGGTATTTCGCTGTAATGCGGATTCGGTAGCTGCTCCGACACCAATACGAATCGCATCCCAAAGGTCTACTTGGGTGTCAACGTCGCGATGCACGCGCGCTAGGTCATGGCGCTGTGATGCATTCTCCGAAAGTCCGATCTCTACGTAGCCGAGTGCTGCATGGCGAGCGCGTGAGCGTGTACCAAAAGCCGGCGTGCACCCGGCGATGGTGTGAGACATCAACATGGTGGTGCCAATCCCTTGGGTGTCAGCGATGAACGAACGCTCGTATATGCCCGCGTATCGAAGCACGAAATCCATCACCTCACCGGTTAGGCAAGGGAGGTCACCAGCAACGATCGCAATACCTAAGCCTGGTGGGGTGAGAGAGGCCCCGAATAACGCTGCCTCGTTCAGGCCCCGGTTTGGGGATTCAGGGGCCCACAGGTGATTGGCCTCGACCGCAACTTGCTGCACGTCGGCATCGTCGGTCACCACTGTGACCTGGGCAACGGCTTCTGAATCACTAAGTGCGCTTAGAACGTCCTGCAGGAAAGCCAAAGCCAGTTCTGGACGGACCGGGTCATCCGCTGGTAGAAGCCGAGTTTTAGCGCCGGTCAGGGCTTTGACGGGTAGCACGACCGCCCAACGGCTTGGCCCGCTGATCAAGCCTCCGGTGATGCTCACGGGCACTACTGTGGCATGGTGCATATAACGCGCCGCGACCCCTTGGGTTGGGGCTATCGGGTCACCGTATTTTTGTTGACCCCGCTGCTTAACCTTTTGACGAACAGGCACTGGGAGGGCACCGAGAACATCACGATGCAACAAGGTGGCATGGTGGTTGCCACTAACCACATCTCCTGGTTTGACCCGCTCGTGACTTCGCATGTCTTATGGGATAACGATCGGCCGCCGAGATTCTTGGCGAAGGAGTCTGTTTTTCGGGTCCCGATTGTGGGGGCGATTATTACGAGTGCCCAGCAAATTCGGGTATATCGCGAAACCAGCAACGCCACCGATGCGGTGCGCGATGCCATCGCGGCCGTTAATTGCGGTGAGTGTGTGGTGGTTTATCCAGAAGGCACCATCACGCGCGAACCGAACCTTTGGCCGATGACCGGCAAGACGGGTGCCGCGCGGATAGCGCTGGCCGCCGGTTGCCCATTGATTCCGATGGCGCAATGGGGGGCTCAAGAGGTGATGCGCCCATACCGCAAGGAATTCCGCATCCTGCCCCGTAAAACCATGAAGATCTTGGTTGGGCCACCCATCGACTTGTCAGATTTACGAAATCGCCCGCTCGATGCCGATACATTGCACCTTGCAACGAATCGATTGATGGATGCCCTTACCGGGCTGCTCGCGCAAATTCGTCAGGAGACCCCACCCGAGGAGCGTTACGTGTTTGACCGTGAGGAGCGTTCGTGACCGAAATTCGGGTTGCCATCATGGGTAGTGGGTCTTGGGGCACCGCATTTGGCATGGTGCTCGCCGACGCCGGGTGTGAGGTGCTTATGTGGTCGCGCGAGGCTGCTGTGGCCCGACAGGTCAATGAAGAGCATATGAATTCTGCTTACCACCCCGATATTACTTTGCCCGCTAAATTACATGCGACAACTGATGCCAGTAAGGCGCTCGCGGGAGCTTCGATCGTAGTGCTCGCGTTGCCCTCTCAAGTTTTACGAGCCAATCTACAAACTTGGAAAGAAGAGTTAGCCCCCGGAAGTGTGCTCGTAAGTTTGATAAAAGGTATTGAGTTCGGGACTTCGCTACGGATGAGCGAAGTCATTGCCGAAGTCACCGGGGTTGAGCCCGGCCGCATCGCGGTGATTTCTGGCCCAAACTTGGCCGGTGAAATCGCGCGGCGCCAGCCGACGGCAACAACGGTCGCCTGCGCCGATGAGGCCAGCGCATTGGCACTTCAGGAAGCCTGCACAACTGACTACTTTCGCCCGTACTGGACAACTGATGTAGTCGGCACTGAGATCGGGGGCGCGGTCAAGAACGTAATCGCACTCGCTAATGGTATCGCGGTCGGTATGGGGCTCGGAGAGAACTCGCAGGCATCTTTAATGACCCGGGGGCTCGCTGAGATGGCTCGCCTTGGTGTTGCCCTTGGAGCCGACCCGTTGACCTTCCAAGGCTTGGCAGGCGTCGGCGATCTGGTGGCTACCTGCCAGTCACCCCTATCGCGCAACCGATCCTTCGGTGAAAACCTGGGGCGTGGTTTATCGGTTGAGCAAACGATCGAAGTTACCAAGCAGACCTGCGAGGGCTATAAGAGTTGCCAGCCGATTCTGGACCTAGCCAAACTTTATGACGTCGAAATGCCAATCACCGAGCAGGTGGTAGCTGTGCTTCATCACGGTCAGTCCCCGAAAATGATGGCTTCTGCATTTATGTCCCGCGACACTAAGCGCGAAAGTGCGCTCACCTAGGTTGTTACCTGAGCACCAAGTCCAAAGCCTGCTTGAGATCGCTCCAGAGGTCACCGGCATTTTCAATGCCGAAGGATAAGCGGATTAAGTTCTCCGGGACGCTCGCGCTTTCCAGTGGCCAGCGGCGCCGACGTTCAAGTAGCGACTCAACTCCACCAAGGCTGGTCGCATAAGTCCAAATGTCGGTATTTTCGCAAACCGCATCTGCCGCATCGGAGCCTTGGGCAATTTCGATGGCCGCCATCGTTCCGAACCCTGGGTAGCGCACCCTTGAGACTGCCGGGTGTTCGGCCAGCAGATCGGTAATCGATTGGGCATTGTCCTGTGCCTTTTCAATTCGAACGGCCAAGGTGCGGATACCCCTCAATGCTAAATAGCAGTCAAAGGCACTTGGCAGTGCACCGAGGAGAACTCGCCGCGTGCGAATCCGCTCAGCAAGTTCAGGGTCAGTCGAGACTAGGGCGCCGAGCAGCAAATCTGAGTGTCCGCTCAGTGCTTTCGTGACGCTGTGCATGACGATGTCAGCGCCGTCGGTGATTGGCTGCTGCAGAATGGGGGTGGCGAAAGTGTTATCGACCAAGACCAAGGCGCCGTTGGTGTGAGCGGCGGCAATACAGGTGGGCAGATCAGCAACCTGCAGCATTGGATTTGTTGGTGATTCAATCCACAGCATGGCTGCGCCCTTGCAGGCGGCCACTACAGCGGTGGTGTCGTCAACTTCGACTATGCGAAGTTGAATCCGGCCGATCTCCTCAAGTTCGCGCAGGCGCACGGCCACTCCCGTGTAGGCAGCACTTGGCGCCACCACCACCGCTCCCATTGGAACGAGGTCCATGGCGGCATTTGCGGCCGCCATTCCCGAGGCGAATACGGTCGCGAGTCCACCTTCGAGCCCACCGATAACGTCCTCGAGTGCATGTGAAGTGGGGGAGTCGTAACGTGCGTACTCCATGGGGCCACCCGCGATAAAACTGGAGGCTGGGGCGATCGGGGTATTGAGCGGCGCATCGGGGACGCGCTCGGGCCGCCCGGCCGACACCACATAGGTGTCTACAGATTGGCCATGGCCGGTGGTGCCTTCAGGGGGGTGAGCTACGGGCATGGGCTCAACATTAGCCGTGCACCCGGTGCTAATCGACTAAGAGTCCAGCAGATACGGTCTGAGGGTGGACCGGGTTCGCATTGCGGTGATCTTCGGTGGCCGAAGCGGTGAGCATCACATCTCCTGTGTTAGTGCCGGGGGCATTCTGCGGGCATTGAATCCTGAGATTTACGAGGTCATCCCAATCGGTATCACCCCGGCTGGCCACTGGGTGTTGCAGGAAAATGACGCCGACCGTTTGTCTATTCAGGGTGGAGTGCTGCCCTCGGTGGATCGCAATGCGCCCGAAGTCTCGCTCAGCTTTCATCCGACTGCTGCTGGCTTGACGATCCACCGGCCGAATCAAGTACCTGAATCCCTTGGGCGCGTAGATGTGGTGTTCCCGGTGCTGCATGGTCCCTGGGGTGAGGACGGAACCATCCAAGGACTACTTGAGATGGCCGGAGTTCCCTATGTTGGCTCCGGCGTTCTCGGGTCTGCGCTAGCGATGGATAAAGGTTTCATGAAGGCGGTTTTTCAGCAGGCCGGATTAGCTGTTACCCCCTACGAGGTGATTACCGATGCGCAGTGGCGCCTTGATCGCGAAGCTTCACTGCTTCGGGCTCGAAGTCTTGGTGAAGTGGTGTTTGTTAAACCAGCACGCGCCGGCTCGTCTAATGGCATCACTAAAGTTCGCGACCCCGGATTACTTGAAGCGGCAATTGAGGCGGCGCGTATCCACGATCCTAAAGTGATCGTTGAGGCAGCAGTTCTTGGTGCACGTGAGATTGAGTGCGGGGTAATTGTTGATGGCGCCCCCAAGGCAAGCCGATGCGCCGAAATCATTGTGCGGTCCGGGCATGAGTTCTATGACTTCGAGGCCAAGTACCTTGATGATTCTGCAGAACTGGTAGTGCCAGCAGATTTATCGCCCGGGATAGAGGCGGAGGTTCAAGCGCTGGCAATTCGCGCATTTGAGTCCCTAGCCTGCGAGGGGCTGGCGCGAGTCGACTTCTTCGTGACCGGCGCCGGTGAGGTAGTTGTCAACGAAATTAACACGATGCCAGGGTTCACTCCTATTTCAATGTTCCCGCGGATGTGGGCGGCATCAGGGCTGGATTACCCAGCGTTGATTGATCACCTGGTTCGCGATGCGCTAAGGCGCGGTACCGGGCTTCGTTAGCTATTGGTGAGTGCATTTCGTACCGACGTGCAATGATGAATTACTAAAGGTCAAAGATCATGATCTCCGAGGGGATGCGCCGGGATGTCAGGGCAAAAATCAAATGAGATGCTGTCGGCGGTCTACGAGAAAACCGGCGTTGCTGCTGATGTTCTCAGCGTGCGTAGCATCAAGCGCCCAGATGTTGGGGCCGGCCAAGTTCGGGTGAAAGTTGCATTTTCTGGCATTAACCCCACCGACGTGAAGTTCCGCGGTGGGCGAACCACTCGCCCGATCGAGGGTTTCCAGGTTCCGCATATGGATGGCTCAGGGACAATCGACGCGGTAGGTCCCGGCGTAGACCTTACGCGTATTGGCCAACGGGTTTGGGTGCTACTTGCCGCCCACGAAAGCAAATGGGGGACGGCTGCAGAGTGGACGGTCGTCAATCAAGACCGAGCTATCCCGCTGCCTGATGCCGTTTCCTTCGAGCTCGCCGCAACCCTTGGAGTGCCCGCGGTGACTGCGGCTAATTGTGTTTTAGGTGATGGCCCGGTTGCCGGCCTGGATGTACTCGTTGCGGGTGGCGCAGGTGCGGTGGGCAGCTGCGCGGTGCAACTGGCCCACTGGCAAGGGGCTCGAGTTGCGGCAACGGTTAGTGGTGCGGCCAAGGCCGAGATCGCCCGGCAGGCCGGCGCCGATTTTGTGGTGAACTACCGCGACGCCGACGTGATCTCGCAGCTGCAGGTGTGGAGTACCAAAGTTGCGCGCATCATCGAGCTTGATCTTGGTACTAATTTGGACCTTGATCTGGCCGTGTCGGCGCCCGGGACCTCGATAGTGACTTACGCGCTAGACGGCGAAGACCCGGTGCTTCCAACTCGCAGGTTGATGACCGCCGGTGTTTGCCTGCGGTTCATGCTGCTCTACACCCTGCCGGCACCGGTACTTGCCGCCGCCATTGAAGTTGTTCGTGCGGCTCTGGTAGCGGATGCTTTGCAGCTGCCTTCAATTCAGGTATTCGCTCTGACTGACATTGTTGCAGCCCACGAGGCCCAAGAAGCTGGCCCAATTGGTCGAGTGTTGGTTGAGCTCCCGCAGTAGCTAAATCTTTTTCTGAGCTGCGGTCAGAGATTAAGTACCGGGCAGGTCAGGGTGCGAGTAATGCCCGGCACCACCTGAATGCTGGCAACCACCAGTCGCCCAAGGTCATCCATGGTGCGCGCTTCGGCCCGCACAATTACGTCGTATGGGCCGGTAACATCTTCGGCAACCACAACTCCGTCAATGTCACGAATTGCCTGAACGACCGTGGCGGCTTTACCGACCTCGGTCTGGATGAGAATGTAGGCCTGAACCACCATGGTGCGAGACTAGCGCCGAAACCACGTCAAAGGGGTACTGATGGTCGATTCGCCGGACGGCACGATTGCTGATTTGGGGGAGTTTGGCCTTATCCAGCGCATCACATCGGGGGCTGGAGCCGCCAAGGCGGTGATATTGGGTCCGGGTGATGACACTGCAATTGTTGCTGCACCGGACGGCAAGGTGGTTATTACGACCGACCTCATGGTTGAAGGGCGGCATTTCCGCCGTGATTGGTCAACGCCAATTGATGTTGGCCGCAAAGCAGCTGCAGCGAGTTTGGCCGATGTGGCGGCGATGGGTGCGGTGCCTACGGCGCTGGTGGTGGGATTGGCGGCTCCCGGTGATCTGCCGGTCACCTGGGCGGTGGCATGTACCGCGGGCTTGACCCAAGAGGCTGCGCTGGTTGGGGCCGTGATTGTGGGCGGCGATGTGGTGTCAGCGGAGATGATCACTTTGGCGGTTACCGCGATTGGAGATTTGCAGGGGCGCGATCCGGTATTGCGGAGTGGAGCGAAAGTTGGTGATCAAGTTGCTATTGCCGGGCGTTTAGGTTGGGCTGCAGCGGGGCTCGCGGTACTTACTCGCGGATTTAGATCTCCGAAAGTCCTTGTCGATGCGCACCGCTTCCCGGAGCCACCGTATGCGGGCGGCCCCGCGGCGGCAAAAGGTAAAGCAACTTCGATGATTGACGTCAGCGATGGGTTGGTGGCCGACGCGAGACACCTTGCCATCGCTTCGAATGTGGTAATCGAGATCGATACGTCAGCATGGGTGATTGCCGAACCATTGCAGGCGGCGGCCTCCGCGTACAACGTTGATCCACGTGAGTGGATGCTGACCGGTGGCGATGATCACGCCCTGCTTGCTACCTTCCCGGCGAAAGCCAAATTACCTAAACCTTTTTATGCGATCGGTGTTGTAACGGCACCTGGAACCGGTGGTGCAGGGGTTAGCGTTGACGGGGTTTGGCGCTCTGAGCCGGGTGGTCATGAGCATTACCGGTAAAACGTTGGCTGACTTAGGTTGCTGGGCAAACAAAAAAGCGCGGGGATAAACCCGCGCCTTCTCGTGGGAAAGTTCTTAGCCGCGCACGACCTTGCCGGCCTTAAGGCAGGAAGCGCAGACATTTTGGCGCTTCGGGGTCTTGCCTACCAGGGTGCGAACCCGCTGAATATTGGGGTTCCAGCGGCGCTTGGTGCGGACATGTGAGTGTGAAACGCTGTACCCGAAGCTCGGGCCCTTGCCGCAGACGTCGCAGTTGGCAGCCACTGTGAACTCCTTCATATGCTTGCCAGGCTCGGCGATTTACTGAGCTTGGCCCGATTCGGGTCGTAGGCTGCCCGTGCAGGCAGCGAGCCAAGGGTAGCCGACGAGGTGGCCTAGGCCCAAATTGGGTTGGTGGGTTGGCTTAGCGCGGAAGGGAGATCAGCGGTGGCGCAGGCAATGGGTGATCTTGACGCGCGGGGGATTCAAGCCTGGGCTTATGCAGCTTTGACCGCACTTGGCGAGGCAAGGTCTGAGATCGATGCCCTAAATGTTTTCCCGGTCCCCGATGGCGACACGGGCACCAACGTCTTCTTGACCATGGAGGCGGCCTGCCAGGGTGTTGACCGAGCCCTTGATGAGCCAGGGCACTCGCGTTCGAGTATTGCCCAGGCCCTTGCACACGGGGCCTTAATGGGGGCGCGGGGTAATTCAGGGGTCATCATCTCCCAGATATTCCGCGGTTCGAGCGAGGCGCTCTCCCAGGTGGCACTTGATCGCCCGGTTTCTGGTGCGGACGTTGCTCAGATGCTGCGGTTGGCAGCCGACATGGCTTATTCGGCGGTAGCCAAGCCGGTAGAAGGCACTATTTTGACCGTTGCGCGCGCCGCTTCTGATGCTGCTATCGCGGTGGTGGGGCGAAACCGCGAAGCGGAGGTTAGTGCCGTAGTAATTGGGGCGGCGGCCGCCGCACAGCAGGCTCTGGAGCAAACCCCGGCCCTTTTGGAGGTGCTGCGTCGTGCAGGTGTAGTTGACGCTGGTGGCCGCGCGTATGTCGTGATCTTGGATGCACTGGCCAGTGTCATTACCGGCGTTCGTCGGTCAACAGGTGTGAGTTATGTGCCGCTTCCGCGCCCGGCTGCGACCGAGCCGCCCGCCCACTACGCCGGTCCTGCTTATGAAGTCATGTTTCTTCTCGATGCAACTACCCCAGCCGTCGAAATCATGCGGGTGCGGCTCGGTGAACTTGGTGAGAGCCTCGTGGTTGTCGGCGGTGAAGGTTTATGGAATGTGCACGTTCATGTTGATGATGCGGGTGCTGCGATCGAAGCCGCAATGGTTGCTGGGCGCCCGCATCGCATTCGAATCACCCACCTGGAGACGGCCTCGGTGAATATGGATCGAATGGCTCGAGGGTTAGTTGCGGTAGCGCATGGCCCAGGCACCGCGGCGCTAATGGAGGGCCTCGGGGTGACCATCGTCCCGGCGCAACCTGGGCAGTTGCCGTCGACGAAGGAGTTACTCGATGCAATAACTGCATCAGGTGCAACTGAAGTAGTTGTGCTGCCGAGCGATAAAGACACCTGGCCGGTGGCTGAAGTTGCATCGGAGCAAGCGCGCGCGGGCACTATTCGAGTTTCGGTTGTCCCAACACGGTCAATTGTGCAGACCCTTGCGGCCATCGCGGTCCATGAAGAAAGTGCTCGTTTCGAAGATGATGTGGTGGCAATGACACGTGCGGCCGGGGCCACCCGTTACGGCGCTGTGACCATCGCTGTTCGCGAGGCATTAACCACGGTCGGCCCATGCCAGGTTGGTGACGTTCTAGGTTTGGTCGACGGCGACATCGTGGTACTTGGCAAGGATATTGTCACCGTCATCCGTGAACTCCTTCGTGGCATGTTGGCCGTGGGTGGTGAGCTTGTTACTTTAGTTTCGGGTCTTGAAGCCGGCCGTGAAATCACCGACGGTATCCCCGAATGGGTCCAGCATGAATTTCCGCTTGTCGA
>CAMBQX010000060.1 GCA_945870085.1 Bifidobacterium breve
TTGCCGAAGAGTTGATCGCGATGCTGCGCCTTGAGGGCAAGACCCCGGTCCTCTACGTCATTGGGCGCAAGGCGCTGACCTACTTCAAATTCCGCAATTGGGCTATCACCAACTCATGGGTGGGTATCTCCGAGCGGCCTACCTACGAACACGCCAAGGAGGTCGCGGACTCTCTGGTCACGGCCTTTCTCGCCGGCGCGGATGACGATGGTGATGACCCCGGTGAGGATGGAATCTTAGGTGTAGATGAACTACATATCGTGTACACGGAGTTTCGATCGATGCTGTCCCAGACTTCTGAGGCTAGGCGGATCGCGCCGATTGAGGTGCAGTACTCCGAGGAAGAATCTGGCCCGCAGACCCTGTTTTCCTTCGAGCCCGATGCCGATGCACTCTTTGAGTCGCTGGTGCCCCGATATGTTGCCACTCGAATTTTCTCAGCATTACTTGAGTCGGCTGCCTCCGAATCGGCATCTCGTCGCCGCGCGATGAAGGCGGCCACCGACAATGCGGACGACCTAATCAAGGAACTTACGTTGATGTCGAACCGCGAACGTCAGGCCCAGATCACCCAGGAAATAAGCGAAATCGTCGGTGGGGCGAATGCCCTTGCCGATGCCGTCAAGTAAATCACGAAGGAAGTGAAGAGGACCATGACCGCCACCCAAGAGACTGATGGTAATTTCAGTAGCACCCTCGACACAGCTGGACGCGTGGTTCGCATCACCGGTCCCGTGGTTGACGTAGAGTTCCCTCGCGGCTCGGTGCCCGAATTGTTCAACGCGCTGCGCGTCGAGATCACGTACGGCCCAATGGCCAAGACGGTCACCCTTGAGGTAGCACAGCACCTCGGTGACAGCCTCGTGCGCACGATCTCAATGCAGCCCACTGACGGTCTGGTGCGTGGTGCCGAGGTGATCGATACTGGGAGTCCGCTCACGGTGCCAGTAGGTGACGGTGTTAAGGGGTACGTGTGGAACACCCTTGGGCAGTGCCTAGACGAGCCCGGCTACGGAGCTGAATTCGAAAGATGGCCAATCCATCGCCCCCCACCCAACTTTGATGAGCTCGAGCCACGCACGGAGATGTTAGAGACCGGTCTTAAGGTCGTAGATCTGCTCACTCCGTATGTTCGCGGTGGCAAGATCGCGCTGTTCGGCGGCGCCGGAGTGGGCAAGACGGTGCTCATCCAAGAGATGATCAACCGCATCGCACGTAACTTCGGTGGCACCTCGGTGTTCGCCGGGGTAGGGGAGCGTACCCGCGAGGGCAATGACCTTTGGGTGGAGCTGCGAGATGCAAATGTCCTCAAAGACACAGCCTTAGTCTTCGGTCAGATGGATGAGCCGCCGGGCACCCGCATGCGCGTTGCGCTCTCGGCCTTGACAATGGCGGAGTACTTCCGCGACGTACAAAAGCAGGATGTGCTGCTCTTCATCGACAACATCTTCAGGTTCACCCAGGCGGGCTCGGAGGTGTCAACCTTGCTCGGCCGGATGCCATCGGCGGTGGGCTACCAGCCGACACTGGCTGACGAGATGGGCCAGTTGCAGGAGCGAATCACCTCGGTTCGCGGACGATCCATCACCTCTATGCAGGCGGTATACGTGCCGGCCGATGACTACACCGACCCGGCCCCGGCCACGACCTTCGCTCACCTCGATGCCACCACCGAGCTTTCTCGCAAGGTGTTCTCCAAGGGCATCTTCCCCGCGGTTGATCCGTTGGCTTCCAGCTCGACGATTCTCGACCCGGCAATCTTGGGTGAGGAGCATTATCGGGTCGCTCAGGAGGTCATCCGGATCTTGCAGCGTTACAAGGATCTCCAAGACATCATCGCTATTCTCGGTATCGATGAGTTGTCCGAGGAAGACAAGCAGTTGGTCAACAGGGCCCGCCGCATTGAACGCTTCCTCAGCCAGAACATGATGGCTGCTGAGCAGTTCACCGGCCAGCCTGGCTCCACGGTGCCCTTGAAAGAAAATATCGAAGCGTTCGGCCGGCTTTGCAAGGGCGATTTCGACCATGTTCCCGAGCAAGCTTTCTTCCTAATCGGGGGCCTTGACGATTTGGCGAAGAAAGCCTTGAGTTACGGCGTTACTTTGTGATGCGGACTTGGCTGAGTCGAAAGGTGCTCTGAAATGGCCGAATTGGATGTAACGATAGTCGCTGTCGAACGCAAGATCTGGTCTGGCAAGGCGACCTTCCTTTTCACGCGCACGACCTCTGGCGAGATCGGGATCCTGCCTCGGCATATCCCAGTTGTGGCCCAACTCGTTGACGATGCAATGGTCCGGGTGGAGCGCGAGGGCGAGGATGACTTGCGCATCGCTGTTGATGGGGGCTACCTCTCGGTGACCGAGGGCGGCGTGACCATCTTGGCTGAGTCAGCGGAGTTTGAATCAGAGATTGACGCAGACGCCGCCAAGGCTGACGCCGCATCGGATGATCCGCGTACCTCCGCTCGCGGCCGCGCTAGGTTGCGGGCACTCGGGCAGCTCGACTGAGACAAGCCAGAGCGCCAGGCCGATCGGCTAGCGGTTGACCCCCGGTTGCCACAGCACATCGCCGCCGGCGTCTTTATTGGCGAAGCGCGCGAGGATAAAAAGCAAGTCACTAAGTCGATTGACATAAGTCGCGGTTAGTTGATTCATGCCTCCGTGGTAGGTGTCCAAGGCGGCCCAAATTGACCGCTCAGCCCGCCGTGCCACCGTGCGTGCAACATGAAGTTGGGCTGACGCGGTGGTACCCCCTGGCAATATAAATGAACGCAGTGGGTCAAGTTGGTCGTTGTATTTGTCACAGGACTGTTCTAAATAGTCAACGTAATCCTGGGTTACCCGCAGAGGTTCGTGCACCGGGTTATCGATCACCGGGGTGCACAGATCCGCGCCAACATCAAATAGGTCATTTTGGATGCGCAGGAGCAAGGCTTGGATCTCCCCGGGCAAGGTGGTAGCCGCAAGGACCATCCCGATGACACAGTTGGCCTCATCGACATCGGCGTAGGCCTTCAAGCGCGGGTCGTTCTTGCCGGTCCGGCTCATATCCCCGAGTGAGGTAGTGCCGTCATCGCCGGTGCGGGTGTAAATCCTGGTTAGGTTAACCATGGGGGTCTCCTTTGCTTGATCAGACCCTATGACACATTCACGGCCGGCGCTCGTACGATTCGTACGTGGAGGTCTTGAGTATCACCGGCGGGCAGCGCCTGTTCGGCACCGTTCGGGTTACCGGCGCGAAGAATTCCGTCCTGAAACTCATGGCGGCCGCCCTGTTAGCTCAGGGCACCACGACATTGACCGAGGTGCCCGACATCTTGGATGTTGAGATCATGGCGGAGTTACTGCGCCGCCTCGGGTGTGAAGTAGATCACGATGGACCGGCTCGGCGAGTAAGTATCACGGTTCCTGAAATATTGGCCCACCGAGCCGACTATGACCTCGTGCGTCGAATGCGTGCGTCAATTTGTGTTCTGGGCCCACTGCTGGCTAGATGTGGTGCGGCTGATGTGGCCTTGCCTGGCGGCGACAACATTGGCTCGCGCGGGCTTGATATGCATATCGCGGGCTTGAAAAAATTGGGGGCTGAAGTCACCAATCAGCACGGCTATCTAATTGCCTCGACCCAGCAGCGATTAACGGGTGCGTCAATTTGGCTGGACTTCCCGAGTGTCGGGGCGACTGAAACTATATTGATGGCCGCAGTAACCGCCAACGGTGTCACGGTAATCGACAATGCGGCGCGCGAGCCAGAGATAGTTGATATATGTCAGATGCTCATCAACATGGGTGCATCGATTGACGGTGCAGGTACCTCAACTTTGACCATCGAAGGCGTTGAGCAATTAGAGCCGGTGGCGCATTGCACGGTCAGTGATCGCATCGTTGCAGGTACCTGGGCGGTAGCGGCCGCGATGACTCAAGGTGATGTCACGGTATTGAACGCGAATCCAGCACACCTAGAGGCGGCCCTAGACAAACTAGTGAGTGCAGGTGCTCAGGTGAGTCATGTCGCTGGCGGTTTCCGGGTGATTATGGACAACCGGCCCTTGGCCGTCGATGTTGTCACCTTGCCGTATCCGGGGTTCCCGACCGACCTGCAACCACAATTCATCGCGCTAAATGCCATCGCTAGTGGCGCCGCTCTGGTTACCGAAAATCTCTTCGAAGCGCGCTTTCGCTTCGTCCAGGAGTTAGCCCGCCTCGGCGCCGATGTGCGAACCGATGGTCATCATGCTTTGGTTCGAGGCCGCTCACATTTATCGGGCGCACCGGTCGAGGCCACCGATATTCGCGCGGGAGCTGGCTTGGTGCTCGCTGGCTTGGTAGCCGATGGCATCACGAGCATCTACGGGGTTTCGCATATTGATCGCGGTTATGCCGACTTAGTACCGGCACTACGTGAGCTCGGCGCCCAAGTTGAACGAATTGAAGCCGAGTCGCTTTTCACATAATGCGAGCTAGTACTTTTTTGGCAGTTTCGACATCCGCGGGCCACACCATCAGCCTTGGGCCCTCGTTAGTTTGGGCCAGATTCGCCCTTAGCCCAGCCTCTTGGAGCCCCCGGCGCCAGATTTCCCCTTCGATATAGGTACTTGGTGAGGCGATGGCTACCAACATTCCGTACTCAGAAGGGGGGCCAGAACGCGCCGGGCCAGCGACCACGGAGGAGCCACGGCCAAAAGCCCAGCGCAGGATCAAGACGAGCACCAAGATTCCCAGCACGGCGATTACGGGTCCAAAAGCGAAGGAGTAGGCATTCCAGGCGGGCACGAGATAAGTCTCACGCACTCCGGGCGTTCCCGCACGGTGACCTCGAGCCGGGGCCTCGCTACCCTTACCGGGTGACCGCCCCGAAGGACAACTCGCGCCGCAAGGACAAACCTTGGTTAATCCGGACATATGCCGGTCACTCTTCACCAGGTGAGTCCAATGCCCTGTATCGGCGCAATTTAGCCAAGGGGCAGACCGGGCTGTCGGTGGCATTTGATCTACCCACCCAAACCGGTTACGACCCAGATTCGCCGATGGCCCTTGGCGAGGTTGGCAAAGTTGGGGTACCGATTGCGCACTTAGGCAATATGCGGGCGCTATTAGATGCCATCCCACTCGACAAAATGAATACGTCCATGACCATCAATGCAACGGCCATGTGGATGTTAGCCCTGTACGTGGTTGCCGCCGAAGACGCTGGCGTACCGGCTGGCCTATTGCAGGGCACAACCCAGAACGACATCATCAAGGAGTATCTATCGCGCGGCACCTACGTTTTTCCACCAGGGCCATCCTTGCGGTTGACCACGGACATGGTCACCTATACGGTGCAGAACATTCCCAAATGGAACCCGATAAATATCTGCAGTTACCACCTGCAAGAGGCTGGGGCGACTCCCGTCCAAGAAATCGCCTATGCGTTGAGTACCGCAATTGCGGTATTGGATGCCGTTCGCGATTCGGGGCAGGTGGCCCCGGCTGACTTCGGTGACGTCGTTGCCCGGATTTCCTTCTTCGTTAATGCTGGGGTGCGCTTCGTCGAGGAAATGTGCAAGATGCGTGCGTTCGTTGAAATGTGGGATCGCATTACTTTGGATCGGTACGGCGTGCAAAATCCGGACCAGCGCAGGTTTAGATACGGCGTTCAGGTTAATTCACTGGGCTTAACCGAGTCGCAACCTGAAAATAATGTGCAACGAATAGTTCTTGAGATGCTCGCTGTCACGATGTCAAAGGATGCCAGAGCTCGGGCGATCCAACTGCCGACCTGGAACGAGGCATTAGGTTTGCCCCGACCGTGGGATCAGCAGTGGTCACTTCGCATTCAACAAGTACTTGCATTCGAGAGCGATCTGCTGGAGTACGACGATCTCTTCACCGGCTCAGTTGTTGTTGAAAAGATCGTTACTGAAATGCTTGCCGAGGCAACCTCCGAACTTGACTATGTGCTGGGTCTAGGTGGCGCGGTCGCGGCTGTTGACAGTGGCTATATGAAGCAGCAGATGGTGCAAGCGCACTCTGAGCGGCGTACTCGAATTGAATCGGGTGAGCAAATAGTCGTTGGAGTTAATGCATTTCAAGAGAGCGAGGCCAGCCCGCTGTTAGCTGATCTTGATTCGGCGGTACTTGTTGTTGATCCTGAAGTTGAATCCCAGGCGATTGCAGACCTTCAGTCTTGGCGGGCCGCACGCGATGACACCCGCGTTGCGACGGCACTGGCCGAACTACAGGCGAAAGCTAGAACTTCAGCGAACTTGATGAGTGCGACCATCGAATGTGCCCGAGCCGGTGTCACCACCGGTGAGTGGACTTCCACCCTCCGTGAGGTTTTTGGTGAGTATCGGGCGCCAACCGGTATTAGCGGCGTGGTGGGGTCGGTTAGTTCGGATTTGGCCGAGGTGCGGCAGGCGGTCGAGATCACTTCCCGCGAATGTGGGTCGCCACTTCGACTCCTTGTTGGCAAGCCTGGCCTAGACGGGCATTCAAATGGCGCTGAGCAAATAGCGGTGCGAGCCCGCGACGCTGGATTCGAAGTAATTTATCAGGGCATCCGGTTGACCCCTGAGCAGATCGTGGCGGCGGCCGTTGCCGAGGATGTTGATGTCGTCGGGCTATCTATTTTGTCCGGATCACACCGAGCATTAGTGCCAGCTGTGGTTGACGGCTTGCGAGCCCGCGGCCTAAGCGAGGTGCCCGTTGTCGTTGGTGGCATCATTCCCGATGCCGACGCCGACTGGTTGCGTGAGCGCGGGGTGGCCGCGGTGTTCACGCCGAAGGATTACGACGCGACCGTGATTATGCGCTCTATCGTCGATACGGTCCGTGCTGCGAAATCGATGCCGGCATTACCAAATCCGTGCGCATAGTCATCGCGCGCTGCACCGTCAACTATGTCGGTAGATTGACCGCATACCTACCTGAAGCCGTACGAGTGATCATGGTCAAAGGCGATGGCTCCGTCCTTATTCACTCAGATGGCGGCTCGTATAAGCCGCTAAATTGGATGAGCCCGCCGTGCACCATCCGGATTCAGCCGGGTGCGGGCGAAGTAAATACCGACATTGTCTGGGTGGTAGAAAATAAGGCCGGGGAGCAATTGCAGGTCACCATCCACGAGACGATCTCCGAGACCGAGCATGACCTCGGAGTTGACCCGGGCCTCCAAAAGGTGGGCGTTGAGGCCCAGCTACAAGCCCTACTAGCAACCCATGTGAGTGTGCTGGGAGCCGGTTGGACGCTGATTCGCCGTGAGTACCCAACACCCATTGGCCCAGTTGATCTGCTCTGCCGGGATGGCGCTGGGGCCACGGTGGCGGTGGAGATTAAGCGGCGCGGTGAGATCGACGGGGTAGAGCAATTAACCCGGTATTTAACCCTCTTAAACCGCGATGCGCTACTTGCTCCCGTGCTGGGGGTATTTGCGGCCCAGGAGATTAAACCTCAAGCCCGGACCTTGGCGGAGGATCGCGGGATCAGGTGCGTGCTCTTGGATTATGACGGGCTTTTGGGCACCGCTGATCCAAGTCTTCGACTGTTCTGATCAACTGGCAGAATCCACCCATGAGCAATTCATCAACCGCTTCCGCGTCCGGTTCGATTACCAGAGTCGGCGTCATTGGCTTAGGCACCATGGGTGCGGGCATTGCCGAAGTCATCGCCCGCAGCGGAGCGCAGGTCTGGGCCGTGGAGACCACCGAGGTAGATCTGGCGCGGGGTATTAAGACCATCGAAGGCTCAACCGCCAGAGCAGTAGCGAAGGGCAAGTTATCGGAGGAGGAGCGCACCGCGCTGCTTTCGCGCATCACTTTCACGACCAGCCTTAATGACTTATCCGAAGTCGATCTCGTGGTTGAAGCCGTGCCTGAGAGTATGGAAATCAAGAGTGCTTTATTCGCCGCCCTTGATGGTATTACCCCACCTCATGCAATTCTGGCCAGCAATACGTCGTCGCTTTCGGTAACTGAAATCTCCGTTGCTACCGGGCGGCCGTCACAGGTAGTAGGCCTGCACTTCTTTAACCCGGCTCCGGTACAAGCCTTCGTTGAAATTGTTCGCACCGTGGTTTCTTCACCTGAGGTAGTAGATGCGGTGGCCGAGTTCGCCCGCGGGCTCGGAAAGGAGCCGGTCGTTGTTGGAGATAAGGCGGGGTTCATTGCAAATGCGCTGCTATTTGGCTACCTAAACCATGCGGTCAAGATGTATGAACAAAAATATGCGACCCGTGAAGATATTGATGCTTCAATGCGACTTGGCTGCGGGTTGCCGATGGGGCCGTTGGCCCTCCTTGACCTAATTGGGCTTGATACCGCCTATGAGATCCTCGACACGATGTACAAAGAGGGCCGCGACCGGCTCCATGCCCCGTCGCCGATCATCAAGCAGATGGTCACCGCCGGGCTGCGCGGCCGAAAGTCTGGTCGTGGCTTCTACACATATGAGGCCCCGCACTCACCGGTTGTCGTCGCCGATGCTCAAACTCCTGACCCAACGCAGTCGGGTGGCTCAACTCGCACGGTTAACTCGGTAGGAGTTATCGGAAGTGGCACGATGGCCACCGGTATCGCCGAAGCATTTGCAAAAGCGGGCCTTGATGTTATCTACGTAGCTCGGTCCGAGGATAAAGTTAAAGCTGTTCGCGGGGCTATCGAAAAATCCCTCGAGAAGGCGGTGCAGCGTGGCAAGCTCGACGAAGCTGGGCGCGATGCAGCACTTGCGCATCTAGTCGGCTCCACCAAGCTTGATGATCTTGCCAAGGTTGATCTGGTTGTCGAAGCAATTGTTGAAGAGTTATCGGTCAAATTGGCTCTCTTTGAAAATCTTGACGAAATCTGCAAACCGGGCGCGATCTTGGCGACCACCACATCTAGCCTTCCCGTAGTCGAAATGGCTGCGGCTACCTCGCGTCCGCAGGACGTAGTTGGCTTGCACTTCTTCAACCCGGCGACAATCATGAAACTGGTTGAGATTGTTAACACCGTCGCTACGGCAGATGATGTCATTGCTACCTCGCGTGAACTTTGCTTGCGAATCGAAAAGCACCCGGTTGTTTGCGCAGACCGTGCTGGCTTCATTGTTAACGCGCTGCTTTTCCCGTATCTCAATGACGCTATTCGCATGCTGGAGATGAACTATGCCGATGCTGATGACATTGACCTAGCCATGAAGCGTGGCTGTGGCTACCCGATGGGCCCATTCGAGCTACTTGA
>CAMBQX010000061.1 GCA_945870085.1 Bifidobacterium breve
TGCGAATAGCGCTGAATCCTCAATGTCATGTTGTGCTACCCGTGAAATCACCTGGGTACCTGAAACTCCTGCACGTAGCGCCCCGGCGGTTCCGAGGTTGATTACGCGGGCCGGTGAGAACTCACCGAGGATGGTGGCTACCGCAACCGCGGCATTCACTTTGCCAACGCCTGTGACTAACACGGATAACTCGGTGACATGTAGATGCGTTGCCTCCTCCTCCAGAGCAACTACCAACAGGGGTAAGTCTGCGGAGATGGATCGATGCAAGCGCATGGTGGCCTTTCGGTTACGAAAATTGGGCGACCACTAACGTTACCGCCATGTTTGATGCTGCCCTTGCCGCCGCGGTAACCCGAGCTCCTAATATTGACAAAGTCGCGCGCGGGCATATTGAGCAGACCGAAATCGTCAAGGATCTCTTCGAAGGCCACTAAGAATCCGCGGTCACCGTCGCTGAGGCTTTCAAAGACTCGGTGCTCGGCATTGGTGTCGCCGAGGCGGTCGATGGCGAGATAGTGGCCTTCGACGGCGCCGTTTGGCGGGTGCCCGTTGACGGCATCCCGGTGATTGCCGAGCCACAGCATGGCCTGCCCTTTGCGGTGGTGGCCCGGGGCGGTGTGAGTATCACTAAACAGGTGGCGGCGATCCGGGTTGATGGCACCTTCACCGAGGTGCAGTTCGCGTTTGGCACCTGGGCGGGCACGATGGTGGGTTTTAGATTCCCGGGCTGCATCTGCACGGTGTTGCGGCCGATCGAAATAGCGGTGGACACTGCCACCGGGGGGTAACCGAAGTGGCAACTTTGCGGATCTGGCTAGATGACGCCGACATTTTCGTCCCGATGACCGGGGTGCACTACGGTATGTAGGCACCTGGCGAGGTGGCAGAGCGGCCGAATGCAGGCGCCTTGAAAGCGCCCGAAGGGAAACCTTCCGGGGGTTCAAATCCCTCCCTCGCCGCCGATTCGGACGAACCCGCCCGCGCTAAGAGAAGGTCCTCATGCCCGATAGCACTAAGCCACTGATCAACGGTGAAACCACGATCCCCGCTCATCTGGTCCGACGCCTTGCTGAACACGGGGTAACCGTCGGGTTCGGCATTGTTGGTGATTACGCCCTGCGCCTGTTCGGAGCGTTGGCTGATGCGGGACTGCCGATGCTCGTCACCGCCGATGAGCAAGGCTCAGGGTTTGCCGCCGATGCTTATGCGCGTCTGCGGGGCCTCGGTGTTGTCGGCTGCACCTACAGCGTCGGTGGGCTCAAGTTGACCAATGCGGTGGCTAACGCCTGGGCCGAGCAGGTACCGCTGCTCGTTGTCTCGGGTGCACCGGGTATTGCGGAGCGGGCAAATGGGGCGATGCTCCACCACCGGGTCAAGGACTACGACACCCAACTTAAAGTTTTCCAAGATCTAACGGTTGCTCAGGCCGTCTTGGACAATCCGATCACCGCTGCGGCAGAAATCGATCGGGTCATTGCCACCATGCTGGCAACTCAAAGGCCAGGCTATTTAGAGATCCCGCGCGATCAGGTTGATCACCTAATCAACTCATCCCCAGACCCAATTCAATTGCAACCGCAACCGGTCAATGAGGCCAAGTTGGCCGCGGCCGTCGCCGATGTTGTTTCGATGCTTAGCTCAGCGAACTCCGCCGTTATCCAAGCCGGGGTAATGGTCTCCCGCAGGTCATTGGCCGCCCCGCTACTTGGCTTGGCCGAGCATCTTGGCTTGATGGTGGCAACCAGTTCAATGTCAAAAGGGGTATTTCCCGAACGCCATCCGCTAGCACTTGGTGTCTATCAAGGCGCGGTGAGCCCGGTTAATGTCGTTGAAGTTGTTGAAGGCGCCGATGTGCTCCTGAGTTTGGGTGTGCTACCTACCGACCTTAACTTTGGTGGCTTCACCGCGCACATCTCGCCGACTCATCTCATTGCCTGCACTGACACCGACGTCACCGTGGGTTTGCGCACTTACCGCGAGGTACCGCTCGTAGCCTTCTTACCCGCGCTGCGAGATGCGGTTGCTGCGGGACGCGATGCGCTACTACCCGCTGAACATGATGTCCCTGAATTCGTTTCGGCGGGTGCGGTACCTATCCATGCGGAGCGGCTCATTGCCGCGGTGGCAGCGCGGATGAATGAGAGTCACGGGTTAATCGTCGACCCGGGTGATTGCCTATTCGCATCGGTTGAGCTTCCGGTACCAGCATGGTCGATATCGAGTGCCTACTACGCGACGATGGGCTACGCCGTACCGGCTGCTTTGGGTGCCGGTAAGGCTGACGCTGAGCACCGACCGGTAGTACTTGTTGGTGACGGAGCATTTGCAATGAGCGGCATCGAGTCGGGCTGGTGCGCCTTCAATGGTGTTCACCCGATCATCATCGTGATGGACAACTCTGGATTCGGTACTCAGCGGCCGATGCGCGATGGCCCATTTAATGACATTGCACCGCTCGCTGCTGAAAAACTGGTTGATGTTTTCGGTGTTGGCAAGGGTTGGCTCGCGTCAACCGAGGATGAACTTTCAGAGGCACTAGCCGAGGCATTCGCCCATGATGAGTTGGCGATAGTGCATGTGAAGGTCCCTAAGGGATCGATAAGCCCGGCACTGGCACGACTAACCGATGCGTTGGGCAAACGCGTGTGAGTGTCCAAGATCTGCTGCTGCATATCGCCGCCTCCGCCGTGGTGGTGATTTCACTGGCTATCTGCATCGGCGCCTCGGCCCCACGCTGGCCTAATACCTGGCTGCAACGCGATATTGGCCCGCTTCACTTCAATCGATTCGATACGCGAAGTAGGTATCGAAAGATTGGAATCACCAAATTAGCCCGAACCCTGCCCGAGCTCGGAGCAGTGTTCGGCGGGCAAAGCAAGAAAGAACTGCCTGGCCTGACGATCGAGGATTTGGGTGCTTACCTCGTTGAGGTGCGCAGGGCCGAATGGGTGCACTGGCTAACCCTGTTGGTCTGGCTTCCGCTGATCTTCTTCAACCCATGGTGGCTGACCTTGGTATTTGCCTTTATCGTCATCTCAGGTAACACCATCTATATCGCCATCTTGCGTCACAATCGGCTTCGGCTCACCAGAATCTTAGAAAGCAGGCAGGCATGAACGATTACGGAGTGCGCTCGATGGTGGCTCCACTCACCCGCGTGGCAGTTCGGGCACCTTCGCTGTGCAGCGACTACGCGGCGGCGCATTGGGTCATCCCGGTTGATGGTGAGCTGCTGCTGAAGCAACACCGTGAATTCGTCGAGTTGCTGCGTAAATTGCACTGTGAAGTTGAAGAGTTGGCGCCGGTCGATGACATGCCAGATGCCTGTTTCACCTATGACCCAGCCTTCGTTATTCCCTCCGGGGTCATCGAACTGCGCGGTGCCAAGGAGGTTCGGGCTGGTGAGCCCCCGCTACTTGCCGCCGAGCTTCACGCCCTCGGGGTACCGGTGGTTGGCAAGCTAACCGGGGCAGCAACGGCCGATGGTGGTGATTTGTGCTGGCTAGATGAAAACACATTAGGTATTGGACGCTCGTACCGTACAAACGCTTTGGCTGTTGAGCAACTGCGGCCGATTCTTGCAGCCGATGGAATTGAAGTTGAAGTTTTTGACCTACCGCATGATCAGGGCCCGGACTACTGCTTGCATTTACTGTCTCTAATCTCGCCGGTGCGCGCAGATCTTGCGATGGTTTATGAACGACTGGCCCCCATTGCACTTATGCAAGCCCTGCAATGCCGCGGGATCAAGGTTCTTAGTCTGCCCGAAGAGGATTACCTGTCACTTGGTTGCAATCTGCTTGCCGTCTCGCCCGGTGTTGTGGTTATGACATCAGGCAATGACGCGACCGCCACCTTATTGCGCCAGCACGGAGTCGAAGTACACCTTTATGAGGCGAGTGAAATCAATAAAGGCGAAGGTGGACCAACCTGCCTAACGCGACCGATCAAGCGGTAAGTGACTCGGTGTCAATCACGAACCGGTAGCGTACATCGCTCTTTAGCACTCGCTCCCACGCTTCATTAACCTGTTGCACCGCAATAACCTCGATATCGCTGCCGAAACCGTGTTCGGCGCAGAAGTTAAGCATCTCCTGATTTTCGGCGATGCCACCGATATTTGACCCGGCTAGGGATCTACGTTGGCCCGTTAGGGCGAAGGCGCCGATCGACAGCGGTTTCTCCGGGAGCCCGACAACACACATGGTGCCGTGGAGTGCGATGAGCGACAGGTAACGATCAAGTTCGATATCTGCCGAAATAGTATTGATAATCAGATCAAATGAATTGCGAGCACCTTTCATCGCCTTTGAGTCACTCGACAAAATGAAATTGTCGGCTCCCAAACGCCTAGCGTCTTCCTCTTTGCCGGGCGAGTGACTTATCAAAGTGACATCGGCGCCCATGGCGTGTGCGATTTTTACTCCCATGTGCCCGAGGCCACCCAGGCCCATAATGCCAACTCGTTTGCCAGGGCCGGCCTGCCAGTAGCGAAGGGGCGAATACAAAGTAATACCGGCGCATAGCAGGGGTGCGGCAATATCCAATGGCAAATTGGCCGGGATAACCAAGCCGTAGTTCTCGTCGACGACAATATGTGTTGAGTAACCACCGTAGGTCGGGGTAGCTAAGTCAGCCTCAACCCCGTTATAGGTCAGCACCATGTGGCCAAGGCAATATTGCTCAAGCGCAGCCTTGCAGTTCCGACAGGTACGACAGGTGTCTACGAAAACACCGACTCCAGCATGGTCGCCGATCTTGAATTTGGTCACGGCATTGCCTACTTGGGTTACGACGCCCGCGATTTCATGCCCGGGCACCATCGGGAAGATTGCTGCGCCCCACTCCTCATGGGCCTGATGGATATCGGAGTGGCAGATGCCAGCGAACTTGATATCAATCAAGATGTCGTGGGCACCGACCTCGCGCTGGCTAAATACAAATGGCGCCAATGGCGCATTCGGCGCTGGGGTGGCGTAGGCGGTGATATCCATTGTTGACCTCATTAGGTAGTGCGGACAAATAATCTAAAGGGCGGGCAGGTTGATTGTTCCGTGCCAGAATGTTCACATGACACCACCCCTACGCTGGGCACTCATCGGTGCCAGCGATATAGCCGCTACCCGCTTGATCCCAGCGATCAATGGCGTCGGCGACACCATCACGGCCGTGCAATCTGGGTCCCCGGATTGGGCTGCTGCGTACGCGAAGACCCATACCATTGATTTTTGGACGACCAGCGTTGATGAACTACTTAGCCGTGTGGATGTCGATGCGGTTTACGTGAGCTCGACCAATGAGAAGCACCACGACCAGGTGGTGGCCGCTGCCGCGGCCGGTAAACATGTACTTGCCGAGAAACCCTTAGCGTTGACGGTGGCCGACGCGAGAGCGATGGTGGAGGCATGCGAGCGGGCAGGTGTAGTGATGGCCACGAATCACCACCTGCCTGCCTCACCAACCCATCGGGTCATGCGGACGTTAGTGGCCGATGGAGCGATCGGGCAGGTACGCGCCATCCACGTTAATCACTCGGTGGGCCTACCACAGCATCTGCAGGGCTGGCGGGTGGATGACCCCATCGGCGGCGGCGTGGCCTATGACGTATTCGTTCACGACATGGCCGCGGTCCGTGCCTTGATCGGGGGCCAAGCACTTCGGGTCTATGCGGCCGAGCGCACCGGTGCGGACGTCCCGCAGTCGCTCATGACCGTGGTGAACTGGGCCGACGATGTCATCGTCCAGACCCATGATTCATATGACAACTACCACCTGCCAACCTGGCTAGAAATCCTTGGTTCGCAAGGGGCAATTCGTTCTAGTGGGTGCATGACGGGTGACCCGATCGGTGAAGTTCAACTCTTCAAAGACCATCAGGTAACCGACATTGAAGTCGGCCCGCGCGATGATCTTTATGTCACGACGGTGCGCGCATTTGACCGAGCGGTGCACGAGGGTGCCACTCCGCTAGTCACCGGCTGGGATGGGGTGCGCTCCCTAGCGGCCGTTGAGGCAGCGCAAGCCTCGCTGAGCAGTGGATGCGGTGCGGACGTGCAGCAAATCTCGTGAAGGTGCGAGTCATTACGCCTTACCTTGATAAGCCTGCGCGCGGTGTCGAATGCGAACTACATCAACAGTTACCACAGTCTCGTCGACTCGATAAATTATGCGGTACTCGCCGCGTCGGGCTGAGTGCAGGCCGTTAAGTTGATTGCGTAGCGCTTTGCCAACGCGTTTGGGATTTTCGGCAAGTGGACCATCGCAGAAAGCAAGGACGGCCCACGCGATTGCCGAGGGAAGTGCGTCTAGATCTCGCAGCGCACCACCGGTGAATTTTACCTCATATTTCACGCTGATGAACGTTTGGTTAGACGTGCACGCGCCTGTGCCATGGTGTAACGCTTCGTCGACTTTAATGACTGCTGAATCGCTGCAACCAGCGCGGCATCCGCAAGAATTTCTAGAGTCTCTTCAAGGGCCTCGAGATCATCGATAGACAGGAGAACCGCTGCCGGTTCTCCATGCCGGGTAACAACTACACGTTCATGTGTGCTTGCAACTTCCTCCACGATCCCAGATAGGTCCTGCCGAACAAGGGCCAGCGCCATGTACTTAGACATGTACACAAGTATGCACAGAATTAACCGGGCGGTCAACAGCCCCAAGGGCAGAGGCTAGTTGGCTGACCGCACCGGGCCGAGGGCTTGATCCTTTTCGTCGACCGACATCGCGCCGGTCATGATGGCCACTACATCGTTCATGGTGTGAGTTTGCGGAGTGACGACTGCCGCGCGCCTCCCGAGGCGTTGTACGTGGATCCGGTCGGCAACCTCGAACACCTGAGGCATGTTGTGGCTGATCAAGATGACCGGCATGCCGCGATCGCGCAGATCCTTGATCAATTGCAAAACGCGGGCTGACTCGCGAACCCCGAGCGCTGCGGTGGGCTCATCGAGAATTATCAGCTTGCTGCCGAATACGGCCGCACGGGCCACGGCGACCGCTTGGCGCTGCCCACCGGATAACGTCTCCACGGTTTGGGTGATGCTCTGGACGGTGCCGATGCCGAGGTCTTGAAGGTGCTGGCTGGCTTCAGTGCGCATGCGCTTCTTGTCGAGCATGCGAAATACCTTGCCCATGACTCCGGGCTTACGAAGTTCGCGGCCGAGGTACAAATTACTTGCGATATCAAGTGCGGGTGAAACCGCAAGGGTCTGGAACACGGTCTCGATCCCCTGCAGGCGGGCGTCTTGAGTGCGCTTGAACTCGCGACGCTCACCATTTAGCGTGATTTCACCGGTATCTGGAATTAAAGCCCCAGCGACGCACTTAATCAACGTGCTCTTGCCGGCACCGTTATCGCCCACTACCGCGAGCACTTCGCCAGGATAAAGATCTAGATCAGCGCCATTGAGGCCGATCACGTGACCGAAGGACTTTACGAGGCCACGGCAACTCAGGAGAGGTTCAAGGGCCAGGGTGGGAGTGCTCATGCGCGCACCTTTCGAATCCATTGATCAAGGGCGACAGCGGCGATGACAAGGACGCCGATTGCCAGGACGCGGTATGCCTGGTCAAGGCCGGCTAGGGCTAATCCGTTCTCGACGACAACGACGATGAAGGCGCCGAGCAGTGAGCCGATCAAGGTACCCCGGCCACCAAATAGTGAGGTGCCACCGATGACTACCGCGGTGATGGTGTCAAGGTTGATACTGGGGTCAGCATTTGGGCTCGCAGCTCCGGTGCGGCCGATGTAGATCCACGCGCCGATACCGGTGATGAACCCGGCAACCACGTAGACGCTGAAAAGCACCCGCTTGGTCGAGATGCCAGAGAGTTCGGCCGCTTGTGGGTCATCACCAACCGCATAGATATGTGTGCCCCACGAGGTCATGCGCAATACATAAGTGAAAACCGCGAACAGCACGAGCATCACGATGACGCCGACCATGAGTTGGAAGGACCCGATCTTGATTGCAACACCCATGACCTTGAGCAGATCGGGCATTTCCGGCCCCTGGATGGTGCGGGCCTTGAACAAGATGAGTGTTAACGCGGTGAACACACTTAAGGTGCCCAAGGTGACAATGAATGGCGGCAGACTTAATTTCACAATTAAGAAGCCATTTATCGCCCCCGCCAAAATAGAGGCACAGATACCTATGGTGATCGCCAGCCACGGGGGGAGCCCGAAGTTGGTCGCATTGGATGCGGCAGTGAGCGCGAGGTTTGCCATCACCATCTGACCGAAGACCATGATGGCCCCGATAGACAGGTCGATCCCGGCCGTCAAGATGATCAGGGTTTGAGCAATGGCCAAGGTCCCAATGACGACGGTCTGTTGGGTGATGAAGGATAGGTTGCCCGGCAGAATGAACTTAGGATTGATCAACGCGAAAATTACTAGGGCGACGATAAGCACGATCAGCGGGCTTAGGTATGGATAGCGGTGCAGTGTGACCTGAATGCGTTGCATCGGCGTGCGGCGGCCGAGGAACTCCCCGGCTAGGTCCATGGTGCCGCTTGCGGGATCACTCAACGCGGGGCCTCCAATGTAGCTACCTGAAGGTGCTCAGGGGGATCTGGTCTTAGGCAAGAGATTATCGGCAATTTGCGTAACGGGGGGCAGCAATCCGAAGATTGTTGCCCCCCGCGTCAACGCTTATCCGCTTGCACGGACGAGGGGGTTTAGCCCCAGGCGTTGTCGATGCAGTACTGCGCGTTCTCCTGAGGAGCCGCGGTAACGGTGTCCTGAGGATCTTCGGTGCAAAGGGTCACACCTGTGTCGTAGAACTCGCCATTTGCTGACGTGTTCGCCGGGGGTGCTCCACCATCGGCGATTGCCTTGATGGCTTCGACACCTAGGGATGCCATCCGCAGCGGGTACTGCTGCGAGGTGGCCTGGATGCTTCCGGCCTTGACAGCCTCAACACCTGCGAGACCACCGTCAACCGAGACAACGAAGACATCCTTGCCGACCGTCTTGCCAGCTGCCTTAAGTGCCGCATCGGCACCAAATGCTGTTGGCTCGTTGATCGTGTAGACGACGTTGATGTCTGGGTTCTTCGACAGGCAGGTCTCCATGCCCTTGCGGCCGCCTTCTTCATTGGCGCCCGTTGCTTCGAGGCAGACGATTTCGTACTCGCCACCGGCACCGGTGGTGTA
>CAMBQX010000062.1 GCA_945870085.1 Bifidobacterium breve
CTGTGCGGCCGCCCCTACGGTCGCGCTGACCAAAAGCATATTTATCGCTTTTGCGGCCGGTCGACGCATGGGATTAGCTTTCGGTATTCGACAGGCTGCCGTACCCCTAGGTGCGGCCGCCGCGGGGGTGTTCCTTCCTATTCTGGCGATAAGCCGAGGGCTCGCCGCGGCCCTTTGGGGCCTTGCAGCAATGTTGCTCTTCGCCGCTCTCGTCGTTTACCGAGCAGTCCATGGTGAGCGTCGGACAAATCAGAACGCACCGCTGGGGCCTACCCCGTGGGCGGCAATTGCACCTATGCTGACGGCGAGCTCGCTCTACACCTTAACCCAAATTGGAGTTGTGTCACTGCTCACCCTGTACCTCGTAAATGCTCGCGGGTGGTCACCGCCCGCCGCCGCAACTGTTTTCACGGGGGTAATGGTGTCCGCAATCCTGCTGCGGATCTTGGTGGGCATTGCCGCAGATCGGTGGCCACACCAACGCCTGTGGTTGTTCAAAATGGCCGGAATGATCACGGCAACGCTGCTGGTCATCGCAGCTCTCACCGACCCCGCTCCCATCTCCGGGATCATCGTCGTCATCGCGGGCATCACTGGCATGGGGTGGAACGCGCTGGCCTTCACCTTGACCGTCTCCTTGGTTCCTGAATCACGGGTAGGAACAAGTCAGGGGGCGCTAAACGCTTCACTTTTCGTCGCTTGGGGTCTCTCCCCGATCCTGACTGGATTTCTTGTTGAGACATTTTCCTGGTCGCTGGCCTGGATTGTGCTCGCTTTCTTGGCCATCATTGGTGCAGCCACCGCTCGAACTCACAGTTTCGCAAGACAGGTACCTTGAAGGCATCCCACCGAAGCATCACTTTGCAGGCTATTTCCAGACACGGTATTATTCAAAGTTGATGGAGTCGGAAAGTTGCCAAAACCAGAGGATGCATATTTTCCTCGATGTGCGAACCGGAGAATCATGAAACCCCTTGAAGGAATCCGGATCTTGTCGCTGGAGCAGTATGGCGCCGGTCCGTTCGCAACCTTGCACTTAGCTGATCTTGGCGCGGAGGTGATAAAGATTGAAGACCCGTCGGTGCGGGGTGACGTCGGACGACACGTACCGCCGTATCAAGCCGGGGACACCTCCTTATTCTTCGAGACGTTTAACCGCAATAAAAAGAGTCTCGTCCTCGACCTAAACACCACCGAGGACCGCGAGGTCTTCGAGGACCTTGTTCGAGTCAGCGATGCGGTTTTCTCCAATCTTCGTGGCGACGTACCAGAGCAGCTGGGAATCACCTACGGGGCGCTTAAGCACATCAATCCGGCCATCGTTTGCTGTTCTCTTTCGGGATACGGTATGACCGGACCCCGCGCCAAGGACCCCGGTTACGACTACATGCTGCAGGCTCTTAGCGGTTGGATGTCACTCGCTGGCGACCCAGACGGCCCACCCACCAAAACGGGACTGTCGCTGGTGGACTTTTCTGGGGGTCTCGTAGCCTCAGGAGCAATCCTCGCCGGGGTAATCGCTGCACGCCGCGATGGCGTAGGGATGGATTGTGATTTGAGCCTCTATGACACTGCCATCGGAATGCTGACCTACGTAGCCACTTGGCACCTCAGTTCGGGATACGAACCAAAACGGACTCGTAACAGCGCCCATCCTTCGCTTGTTCCTTTTCAGGCTTTCCAGGCTTCTGATGGTTGGTTCGTTGTTGGATGCGCCAAGGAAAAGTTCTGGGTTCGTCTCACCCAAGCTATCGGACGTCCCGAACTGAGTACCGATCCACGCTTTGACTCTTTCGTTAATCGCAATACGAATTCGTCAGAGCTTCTTGAAATTCTCGATGACATCTTCGTGTCGCGCACGGTTGGGGACTGGGTCACAGATCTACGTGCAGCAACCGTCCCTTGCGGGGCAGTACAAACCGTGGAAGAGGCGCTTATTGACACACATACGATTGAGCGTGGACTAATAGTTGAAACCTTCACACCCGAACTCGGCACAGTTCGCTCCGTTGCCTCGGCTATGCGAGTTGGAGAACTTCCGACCTCACACCGAAGAGCCCCGCTACTTGACGAACATCGCGAGGATATCTTGGTCAATGTGCTCGGCTATGACCGCGAAAAGATACAGAAACTTTTCGAAAAATCCGTCTCGCAAAAAAATTCATCTAGCGAAGTCCGTGAAACATAACCTTGATCGGACTATCGAAACACCTGCTCGCTAGCCGGGGCAAAGTCGGATTTAGTTGGGTATGGACCTCGTCCTTCGCAAGCGGCGCAACGATTGAAAATCCGGTCAGTCCCGCCACTAACCGAAACCACTTACCTAAATGACACCAGTTTCTCTTAGTTTTACCAAGTCTTCCTGGCCTAAGCCAAGAATTCCTCCGAACACCAATTCATTATGTTCACCCAATTCAGGGCCCGCAGTTCGAATAACTCCAGGTGTTTCTGAGAGTTTTGGAACTACGTTTTGCATCGGTACTCGACCGAGTTCCGCATGATCAATCCACGCAATCGCCTCACGAGCTGCAAAATGCGGATCCGCAAACATATCTACGGCGCGGAAAATCCTTGTTGCTGGTACGCCATTTTCGTGAAGTAGTTCAAGTAGTGCGTCAGCATCGAATTCGGCAGTCCACTTTGCAATTAAGTTATCAAGTTCTTCCATATTTGCACCCCTGGCGCTGTGGGTTGCATAGCGGGCGTCAACTGCCAAGTCATCACGCTTCATCACTGAAGCTAGGCGGCCAAATACGGTGTCCATGTTGGCGGCTACGATCACCATTTCACCGTCACGAGTTGGATAAACATTGCTCGGTGAAACGTTCGGAAGAACAGTCCCAGTTCGTTCACGCTGGTAACCAGCGATTTCCCATTCCGGGAGCAAAGACTCCATCATGGCCAAAACTGCCTCGTAGATGGCAGAGTCAACCACCTGCCCACGACCTGTTCGGTTTCGGGAATGAAGAGCAACCAAAGTTCCAAGACAGGCAAATACTGCCGCTAGCGCATCACCGAGTGAGACACCAGCACGTGACGGCATTCGATCAGGGTCGCCGGTCACATATCGAATACCGCCCATTGCCTCCCCAATGGACCCATATCCTGCTCTCGGTGCATAAGGCCCAGTTTGTCCGTAACCGGTTACCCGAGTGATTATTAATCGCGGATTGATCTCCCATAGGGTCTCGGGGGAAAGACCCCACCGTTCGATGGTGCCTGGCCTGAAGTTTTCGATAAGGACGTCGGCATCCGCCAGCAAACGCCGCACTAAATCTTGGCCCTCTGGTTTGCGCAAATCGCAAGTGACTGAATATTTATTTCGAGCAACTACCGGCCACCAGAGGGATTTGCCATAAGGCTTCTCGCGGCCCCACTGACGCATCGGGTCGCCACGCTCAGGATCTTCGACTTTGATTACTTCTGCCCCGAAATCTCCAAGGAGTTGACCACAAAAAGGCCCAGCGAGTAACTGACCTAATTCGACTACCCGAAGGTCTCCAAGAGGCAGATTCGCAAGATCGTTGTTTCTCATAGTAAGGCTTTCCTAACTTCCATTCCAGACACGCACGATTGTGCGCAATTATGGACTATTGGCGCACAGTGTCAAGAGAAGGTTACCAATCAAGGTCAATTTTGCATACATAAGCAGCCCCAAGCCGTCCGTAGACAATTGACGCTCGACCTCAAATGTGCGATTTTCATTGTGTCATGTTGACCCCATCTCGGGTGACCTGCCACCGAAGCAGCGGAACTACGTCGACAAATATTTGAGTTGACGCGAAAAGTTGGACCACAAAGGTGGAATAAGTCAGGTCAGAAGTTATTCGCTAGACACAAGCTTTTTTTAGCCTTGGCCTTTGGGAGCGCGATTTAGCCAGAGCGATGAGTTGAAGAACAAAAAGGCCAAAATAGTCGCGGGAGCCTGCGGCTGACCATGATTAGTTGGTATCGCTGCGACTAGCCCATTAAGGGTACGTAGCAAATGCTGACAGCTTCAGGCTCTTAGTACAAAAACAAGTTGTGTATTTGATCTCACCCGAAAACGCACGGACAGGTTTCTTTACTCGAGATAACTCACGCGACACCAGAAGCGGTGGGAAAACGACCTGTCTCAATATTGCAATTTTTATTCAGGCCAAGAAGTCACTTATCAGGTACCCGAACACAAGGTTCCCGCTAAACTCGTCGTCAGTTACTCAATAGCATGGCGAATTAGATGGCGAATTAGATGACGCTTTTAGCATTACCCAACAATAACTCAAGGTGGATTGCGATGCAGGCGAGCGAACGCGCGTACAAAGCAATACTCGAAGGTATCTTCGATGGCAGTTACCCGGCCGGTCAAAAACTTGGTGAAGTGGAATTAGCAGAGCGGCTCAGCATAAGCCGGACTCCGGTACGCGAGGCTTTAAAAAGACTTTCCTCCGAAGGACTTATTGAGGCTCTCCCCAATAGAGGATCTCGGGTACGTTCATGGAGCGTGGATCAATTTGTTGAAATTTTCGAGTTGCGTGCACTTCTCGAAGGGCGAGCAGCGAACTTCGCTGCCCTTCATCGAACGCCAGAAGACTGTGATTCTCTCTACGATTTGTGCGAAAGAATGGAAATAGCTTCCGAAAACCCAGACCAAGTTGCCGCCGCGGATAATGTAGCGACATTGAACCGCGAATTCCACGCGCGCATTATGAAGATGTCCGATTCAATTCTTTTGGGTGAATTAACAAAGTCAATAACCCTGTTCGCTCTTAGTGTTCAAACTTTTAGGAATTACGACCACAAGCGTCTGAAGCAGAGCCTCCAGCAGCACCGTGAATTAACTGATGCGATAAGGGCAGGTGACCGAAACTGGGCTGAAGCCGTTATGCGGGCTCACATACTTTCTGCGACCCTGGTGCTAGCCCGAACACTACAAATAGAGACAGATGACCAAGAAGATTGCAAGTAGTACCTGGCATAAACTCTGGACAGCACAATTTCATCCGCCCATAGATCCTGACTTAAGTCTCAGGATTCCTATTTATCCGGGTCATCTACGCCACTTTTACTTGCTTTTACCCGAACAGAATATTTTGTTTCGTTCATGGTCATCAATCACAGCACCTCGATCCAGTTTTTTGTAATCACCGGACGAAGGCCGAGCCAGCGATTAGCGCCTTAGCAATCACCGTTCGCATGATGTCATTAGTTCCTTCACCGATGCTCATAAGCGGGGCGTCCCGATAAAGACGTTCAATGACGTATTCCGTTGAATAGCCGTATCCACCATGGATGCGCATCGCCTCAAGCGAAGCCTTTATAGCCACTTCTGACGCGAAATACTTGGCCATTCCCGCCTGCATATCAACTCGGTCCCCCGCATCTGCCAGTGAGGCAGCCCAGTAAGTCATCAGCCGCGCCGCCTGCAGTTCGGTGGCAATATCTGCAAGTTTTAGTTGAATTGCCTGAAATTCAGCGATTGGTTTACCAAAAGCCGTGCGTTGCTTTGCATAGGCTAGAGATGCATCGAAAGCAGCCTGAGCTATCCCCACGCTTCTTGCTGCAATATTTATTCGACCAATTTCAAGGCCCGATAGTACTTGTTGCATGCCTCGTCCTTCGATCCCTCCCAGCAGATCGGACACTGGCACCGAGACATTTTCTAGTACTACCTCACATGACTCGGTACCTTTGTACCCCAATTTCCCCAGGTCACGACCAACCGAGAACCCGGGACTCTTTGAGTCGATTAACAGGACACTCATCCCCCGATGCGGTGGCGTAGCTTCCGTATCGGTCTTTACCAGAACGGGAAGGACATCGGCAGATCTAGCATTTGTTATCCAAGTCTTGGTTCCATTCACAAGGTAGTGGTCCCCATCAAGGCGCGCCGTCGTTCCAATTCCCTGTAAGTCAGTTCCAGCATTGGGTTCGGTTAGGCCGATACCGGTTCGAAATTTCCCCGAGGCTAGCGAAGGAAGAAGTCGCGTCTTTTGTTCTTCAGTTCCGTGATGAGCGATCATCCAACACGATAAATTGTGGCTTCCGAGAATGCCAGCAATGCCCATCCATCCTCGCGCTATCTCTTCGTAAACCAGAGCGAACGAAACCATATCTAGCGACAAGCCGCCGAACTCCTCAGGGGTTGTCATGCCGAAGAGCCCCATCGCCTTTAGATGTTCCACAATTTCAATTGGGTCGCGTCCCGAGCGTTCCCACTCTGAGGCAACCGGAATGATCTCTTTCTCCACAAATTCTCGCAGTGCGCGGCGAAAATCCTGCTGCTGTTCACTCAATTGAAAATCCATGGCACATCCCTTGCGGCTAAATGATCAGCTATGTGGTCGTACTGAGGCCTCCTCGATATTAACCGCCCCGGTAGGTCTTGACCACTTCGGTCTTGGCGAACCCGCTAACTCGGCCAGCGTAGCCTCAGCGAGCCCACGTCCGTACGTAGGTGGAGTCCGCGACCCATCACCGGTCAGGTTCCAGCGGCCTAGGAGCACGTGACACAATATTGGATCAATCGGCGGTGCTATCCCCCTGCAGCAATGGGGTGATGGCTTCGAGAACCGCGATATCTTCAATCGTGCTCGGGATCACGACCTCGCGCCCATCTGCGATACCCCGCATGGTGGCACGCAACATTTTGCCCGACCGAGTTTTGGGTAGGGCTGGAACAATTACAACTTCCTTCAGCGCAGCAACCGGGCCGATCTCATCGCGAACCGCCGCGACAATTGTTTTGCGTAGAGTTTTCGGATCAACATCGACTCCCGCTTTTAGCACCACAAAGGCCCGCGGAATTTGGCCTTTTATCTCATCATGGACGCCGATGACCGCGCATTCAGCAACCATCTCATTGGCTGCAACGACTGCCTCCAGCGAACCGGTTGAGAGCCGGTGCCCGGCAACGTTTATCACGTCATCGGTCCGCCCCATTACGTAAAGGTATTTCTCGTCATCGAAAAATCCGCTATCGCCGGTGGTGTAGTAACCAGGGAAGGTACTCAAATAAGAGTCAATAAAGCGTTGATTATCGCCCCACAAAGTCGGCAGGGTGCCAGGCGGCATCGGGAGTTTGATGACAATTGCACCTTCGGCCCCAGCGGGCTGCTCACTTCCTTGGACGTCAAAGATTCGTACGTCATAGCCAGGAACGATGACACTTGGCGAGCCCGACTTTATCGGCATCGGGTCCAAGCCGCGCAGGTTCGAAGCGATAGGCCAGCCACTTTCAGTTTGCCACCAGTTGTCGACGATGGGGATACCAAGCTGCTCGCTCGCCCATTCGAAGGTACTTGGATCTAGGCGCTCCCCCGCGAGGAATAAGGTGCGAAGCGACTTTATGTCGTAGTTTCTTAGTTGCGAGCCAGCAGAATCCTCCTTACGAATAGCCCTGATGGCGGTCGGTGCTACAAAAAGTCCATTTACTTGATACTCCTCGATGACCCGCCAAAAAGCCCCGGCATCGGGGGTGCCGACCGGTTTGCCTTCATACATCACCGCGGTAGCACCACAGATTAGCGGCGCATAAACGATGTAGGAGTGGCCAACTACCCAACCAACGTCGGAGGCCGCCCACCAAACATCTCCCGGGCCCATGCCGTAGACATTGTTAAATGACCAAGCCATCGCGACGGCATGGCCGCCGTTATCGCGGACTACGCCTTTGGGTTTACCGGTAGTGCCAGAGGTGTAAAGAATATAGAGGGGGTCGGTAGCCTGCACAGGTACTGGATCATGCCCGGTGGCAGTAGCGAGTAGGTCATGCCACTCGACTTCGCGCTCGCCTAATACGGCAGGTGCCTGCGGGCGCTGCAGTACGACAACCGCGGTGGGCTGATGTTTCGCGAGGTGAATTGCCGATTCGATAATAGGTTGATATTCGACGATCCGACTTGGCTCAATCCCGCATGACGCACTCACAATTACGACTGGTTCGGCATCGTCAATTCTGGCCGCAAGTTCTGCCGCCGCAAACCCGCCAAAAACCACCGAGTGCACCGCACCTAATCTGGCACAGGCGAGCATCGCAATCGCGGCTTCAGGAACCATCGGCATGTAGATGAGCACCCGGTCGCCCTTATGCACCCCGAGGCTGGCGAGGCCACCTGCAAAAAGGGAAACCTGGTCGAGTAGTTCGCGATAGGTGAGAGCTCGCTTGCTACCGGTTAGTGGGCTGTCATATAAAATCGCTATCTGCTCACCTCGACCGGATGCAACATGCCGGTCAAGGGCATTCGCGCAGGTGTTCAGAACTCCATCTGTATACCAGCGGTACAGCGGCGCCTGTGTTTCGTCAAGAATCTCCTTGGGTGAATTAATCCACTCAATTTGATTTGCGGCTTCGCGCCAAAACTTAACCGGATCTGACTCCCATCGCTGGCGAACCTCGTGGTAAGAAACCACTGTCACCCCCTGCTGACTCAAAATTAAAAATACTACTGCTACTTATCTGTCGGACCACTTTTTGGGTTTCGCTGTTGAATCGCACTTGATGCCGCACCACTTACAATTTTTACCGCGACCGCGATAAACGCAATATCTATGGCCATTTGCAGCATTGCCACTGACCTCGCCGCGGTAGTAACTGGGGTAATATCACCGAAACCAACCGTTGCCAATACTGTAACGGCGAAATAAAATGCTGAGAAACGGTTCAGTGCTTCGGTGAATGAATCCGGATTCGCCTGCGACATTAAGTCATAGGTAACCGCGAAAATCGCCAAGAACATGGTGGCCACGAGAATAAGTGCCTCACCCGCCTGAATGTTCGGGTACTTGGATTTACGGATGCGTCGCAACTGCAGTCGGAAGTACCAAACATAAACAACCAACACCAAGATGATGGCCCCAAATGGGATCCAGATTGCCCCATCGACACTATTCGGAACAAATGCGAGCATCACCGCAATGAATATGATCCCAAGCAAGGTCCGAAGGATTGATTGAACTATGACTATAAATTTTTGCCAGGTGGTTAGGTCATTGGAGAATGAGGGAAGGGGGTCACCGTTTTCACTTGGTATCATCGTCACCGCCCAAGTGTGGCAGATTTGATCCCGTTCACGAACTTATATCAAGTGGTGTCGGTTAAGTTGTGGCGGCGGCCAATTGGCCGCACGCCCCGTCAATTTCACGACCCCTCGTGCCCCGCACGGTAACGGCCCAGCCGCG
>CAMBQX010000063.1 GCA_945870085.1 Bifidobacterium breve
TCGGCAAATCCGGGTAGGCCGCGCGGACGGACGCAATTGTGGTGGTAACCGGCACCTGAACCGGGTAGGCCTCTATCCCAGCTACACCCAGCCGATCGCACTTATCGCGCCTGATCCGCATTTGCTCGGGCAGATCGACCTCGGGGCCCAGTTCTTGGTCGGTTCTTTCGGTGGCCATGGGACCCAAGGCTATCTGGCTATCCCAATAAGATGGCGAAGCGCTGGGTCGCGCCAACGAATAGGTTGGTCTGGGCTGCGACGACGCATGGGAACTCCTCTTATGCAGCGCCACCACGGTCGCATAAAACAAAGGGCCCGATCATGCGTGACCTTTGTCCTATTCCCTTATGGTCTACCTATGCCGCTCGTTACTTACCCGCCGATCCGGGCGGTCATCTTCGATATTCATTCAACGCTAATCGATCAAGGCTCAGCCGCCCAATGGTTGGAAGCCGCACTCCGGTCCACCCCACACAATTTGACTAACCTAGAACGCACTGAGTTAACCGATTTCCTTGACCTAATCTGGGAAGGCGCTCGGATAAGTGACCCACAGAGCCTGCGCGACCTCTCATTCGCCGATCATGAAAGAATTTTTCACGAACTGCTGCAAGCTGGGCCTGGGGTTGACCAAACACTCGCAGTATCCCTTTATGAGGTAATGCTCGATGTCTGGAAAGCCTATGACGACGCCGTGCCAACCTTGTGTGCCCTGAAAAACGCAGGGATAAAGATCTGCCTACTTTCAAACGCTGGCGTACCCATTCGAGACGTACTTGACCGTGATGGCATCACACCTTTAGTTGATGCGGTAGTGCTCTCCTACGAGGTCGGTTTCGTGAAACCAGATCCGCGCATCTTCAGCGCAGCCCTTGCCGCCATTGAATGCGAGCCAACAGAGGCATTAATGGTTGGCGATAGTGGACGCGATGACACCGGTGGCGCTGGGCTTGGGCTCCGCACCCTCATCCTCCCGCGCACCCGGGGTCCGGTGCACGGGCTAGCGGCAGTTACCCAACTGGTGATGGGTAACTAAAGCCGTTTGCGGCAGTGGTAGTTAGCTCGCACTCGGCGACGGCGCTGCCGATGCTGGTGCAGTGGCCGACGGAGCCGAGGACGGTCCCGTCGAAGTAGCCGGCGCCGCAGATTAAGACGCGAGCCAGGGGCCCACTACCCCATCACAGATTCTTTTCGAACACCAACCGCAGGCCAATCAAGGTTAAATCAGGTTCGTGATGGGTAATTGTGCGCGACTCGGGCACCACAATCGGAGCCAGCCCACCAGTTGCCACAACCGCGGTCAACTCATCAAGTTCCTCGCGAATACGATCCACTAGACCATCAACTTGACCCGCGAACCCGTAAAGAGCACCCGACTGCAGCGCTTCTACCGTGTTCTTGCCAATTGGTGAGCGCGGGCGCACCAATTCAACCTTGCGCAATTGCGCAGCACGCTGGGCGAGGGCATCAAGGGATATCTCGATACCGGGAGCGAGTGCACCACCCAGAAACTCACCTTTCGCTGAAACAACATCAAGGTTTGTTGAGGTGCCGAAGTCAACAACAATGCACGGGCCACCAAATAAATGGTGAGCCGCCAAAGTGTTAACAATGCGGTCAGCGCCAACCTCTTTTGGGTTATCCGTCAAAATCGGGACTCCGGTCTTAATGCCAGGTTCGATGATGATGGTTGGGATACCGTTGTAATAACGATCGAGCATTAGGCGCATCTCACTCAGCACCGCCGGCACCGTGCTACATAGTGCTATGCCGGTCACTTTCGACTGGCCCTCGAGCAAGCCCCGGTAGGTAAGCACTAATTCATCAGCGGTGGTGCGGCCATCGGTCTTAATTCGCCAGGAAGCCGTCAGGTGATCACCGTCGAACAACCCTAGAACCGTGTTGGTATTACCAACATCAATGGCGAGCAGCACTTAGGCCTCCTGCCGTAAGTCAGCGCCGATATCAAGAACCGGAGCCGAATGAGTCAACGCACCCACCGCAAGGTAGTCCACGCCGGTAGCGGCCACCGCGGCAGCCACTTCCAAGCTCAGCCCGCCGGAGGCCTCAAGTTTGGCGCGCCCGCCAGTGCGCTTCACCGCCTCATGAAGTTGGTCGACGGTGAAGTTATCCAGCAGGACCAAATCGGCACCCGCTTCCAGCACCTCATCAAGTTGTTGAAGTGAGTCGACCTCGACTTCAACCGGCACCGCGGGGTATTTAGCCCGTACCGCCGCGAAGGCTTCGGCGACACCACCTGCAGCCAGCACATGGTTGTCCTTTACCAAGGCGGCATCAGCTAGTGACATTCGATGGTTTTGCCCACCGCCACAACGCACCGCGTACTTCTCCAGCGCGCGCATACCCGGCGTGGTCTTGCGGGTATCGCGAACAATCGCACCGGTGCCCGCAATCGCCGCTACCCACGCCGCGGTAAGGGTCGAGATGCCACCAAGATGGCCGAGCAGATTAAGTGCGGGGCGTTCGGCCCGCAACAGATCGTGGGTCGGGCCGGTTATAGAAATTAGTACGTCGCCACGTTTGACTCGATCACCGTCACCGGCCACGACTTTGATCTCTAGTGCCGGGTTCACACTTTCGAATACCGCTGCCGCAACCGGGATACCAGCAGCAACACCGGCTTGACGCGCCACCAAATCAAGGGTCGCGCGCTGATCCAGCGGCACCGTGGCAACGGTGGTTACATCCTCACCCCCGGCTAAATCTTCGTCCAGGGTGAGCTCAATGAGTTTGTTCACCGCAACCGGATCGAGCCCAGCGGCATTTAGCGCCGCGACAGTTGAATCACTCATGGCGCCACCGAGTTCGCATCCACGTTAATCCGCCTCGTCTCGAGCTGGCCCCGCTCATTAAGTCGTGAGACTAAACGCACCCGCCACTTTTCATCATCACGGTCTGGGTAGTCTTCGCGCCAATGCGAACCGCGGGTCTCTTCGCGGAGCACCGCATGGTGCACCAGCACGCTGGCGAGTGCATGAATATTGGTGGTTTCCCAATCTTCAGTGCAGGGCTTAGCCCCATCTTGAGTTTCAAGTGCTGCCAGCTCCTTGGCGGCTGAGTCCAAGGATGCCTTACTGCGCAACACACCGGCATGTTGATCCATGGTGCGCTGGATATCCCTTCGCACTCTATTAGGCAGCAACTCCTCGGTCACTGAAGTCGACACGGGCTCACGTACGACCGGGTGCGCCTGCGCTAGCACATCACCGATGCGGGTAGCGAAAACCAAACCTTCAAGTAGCGAGTTGGACGCCAACCTATTTGCCCCATGAACACCGGTGCAGGCGACTTCACCACAGGCGAATAGGCCACTGATGGAAGTGCGGCCCCACAGGTCGGTGAGTACCCCACCGGAGGCAAAGTGTTGGGCGGGTGAAACCGGGATTAGATCGGTAACTGGATCAATGCCCCGGGTTCGACATGATTCAAGGATCGTCGGGAAGCGGTGAACCCAACGGTCAGCGCCAAGAGCGCGGCCGTCTAGCCAAACATGGGCCGCACCCGTATCGCGCATACGGCGCATAATCGCTTTAGCCACCACATCACGCGGCGCTAAATCAGCGAGTGGGTGCTCATCCACCATGAAACGATTGCCGCCGTTATCAAGTAACACCGCGCCCTCACCGCGCACTGCTTCAGAAACCAGCGGCTGCTGCCCTTGAGCCAATGGCCCAAGCCATAACACCGTCGGATGAAACTGCACAAACTCAAGATCAGCGACATCAGCACCCGCGCGCAGTGCTAGTGCAACACCATCGCCCGTGGCGACATACGGATTCGTGGACTGCAAGAAGACTTGCCCGAAACCACCAGAGGCAAGGACAACACTCGGTGCCAGGGCTGCGCCAATACCGCCCCGCTGCCCGGTGCCAACCACGTGCAAGGTCACCCCTTGCGCTGCTCCGGTTTCATCCAGGAGCAGGTCAAGTACAAGGGCATTCTCGACGACTTCGATGCCCTGATCAGCGGCAACGGCTGCGACTAAGGTGCGCGAGACTTCAGCGCCCGTGGCATCGCCGCCGGCGTGGGCGATGCGATCACGAAGGTGGCCACCTTCACGAGTTAGCGAGATTTGACCAGCAGCATCAAGGTCGAAATGTGCACCGAAAGTGATCAGCTCACGAACTGCATCCGGCCCTTGTGTCACGAGTACCTGCACGGCTTCTTCATTGCACAAGCCAACCCCGGCAACCAAGGTGTCCTGCAAATGCTCTTGGGGTGAATCGTCTTCGGCCAATGCCGCCGCGATTCCACCTTGAGCCCACCGAGTTGAGCCTTCATTAACTTGTGCCTTGGTAACGAGTAGCACCGTTTTGCCTGCGGCCCGTGCATGCAGAGCAGCTGTCAGACCAGCGACCCCTGAGCCCACGACCACCACATCGGCGCGCGCGGTCCAGCCAGGTTTATCCGCGCGTAAACGCTGCGTGAGCCGCAAGCTACTCACCCCCAATTCACTCATGCCGGCGCCCCAAGTCACAGGGTGCATTATCGAGCAACCTCGTAGCACCAATGCGCACGGCCACCACAACCCGGGCCGGCCCACTAATTGGAGCTGGGCCAAGATCGGGCGCGGTCACCACCAAGTAGTCGACTTTTATTTCGGGCTCCTTTGACAGGACTTCCAAGCCCGCCGCAATCGCTGCACCTTGCCCATCTTGCGCAGCAGCAACGGCGGCTTCAACCGCCTGCGGGATAAGGGCGGCAAAGGCTCGCTCCTGCTCGGACAGATAGCGATTGCGGCTACTTAATGCCAGCCCATCATTTTCGCGCACCGTCGGAACAGGTACAACCTGTACAGGTACTTCACGGTCAGCAAACATCCGAGTAACCAGAACTAACTGCTGGTAATCCTTCTCACCGAATGTCGCGAACCGGGCCCCGGTCAATTGTTGTAATTTGCTAACCACTGTCAGCATGCCGCCGAAATGGCCTGGCCGAGCAGCACCCTCCAAAATCATGCCGAGCGGCCCAGCATCAAGTATTTCACTCGCGGGCAGTGCCGAAATATCAGCGGTTCCATAAACATCCAGGGCATCAGGGGCGTAGACGATATCGACGCCCTCGGTTTCACACATCTTGAAATCACTGTCAAGGGTCCGCGGGTATTTCATAAAATCCTCGCCAGCACCAAATTGAGTTGGGTTGACAAATACCGTGACGATTACGGTGCCATCTGAGCCTACGCGCTCGCGCGCTACCCGCATCAGCTCTGCGTGACCCTCATGTAATGCGCCCATGGTCATCACAACGGCGATTTCACCGTGACACAGCTTGGAGATTCCGCGATGGGTTTTAACGAGGATTGTCATCGCTCCTCCCCCAAGACTTCGAGCAATGGTTCGGCGGCCTGAGGGCTAAGTAACCCGGCGCCCACCGCACGGTCTGCGGTTAGTCGTCCCAAAGCTCGATATCCGGCAGCAGCCTGTTCAGAAACCTGAGCGATTACCTCTAGGTGAGCCGCGACCGATGCGGCGTCACCACGTGCCACCGGCCCCGTCAACGCCTGATCACCAAGCCGCAAAGCATTATCAAGTGAGGCACTAAGTAGCGGTGCAATGAGTTGCTGCGGGTTCTCAATCCCCGCTACTTTGAGCAGGTCAACCGTCTGCGCAACCAAGGTGATCAAGTAGTTCGAACCATAAGCAAGTGCCGCGTGATACAGCGCGCGCGAGCCCTCCGGGACCCAGACTGGGTCACCACCCATTTCAACAGCAAGGGCCTCGGCTATCGGTCGCATCGCTTCGGCAGCTGTAACTCCGAACGGGCAGTCAGCTAACCGGGCGAGATCAACACTGGTGCCGGTAAATGTCATTATTGGGTGAAGGGCAATTGGCACGGCACCATATTTGGTAACCGGGGCCAAAACTGAAATTCCGTATCGTCCGGCAGGATGCACCCAAAACTGCCCTGGGTGCACATTTCCGGTCTCGGCCAGACCCGAAACCAAACTTGGCAATGTGTCATCGGGCACAGCGACAAGTACCAGATCAACATCCTTGGTGGCCCCGGGCACATCGGTGATCGGTACCCCCGGTAGCAGCGCCTCGGCGCGTAACCTCGACAGATCAGAGACCGCCGATACGGCGACGACGTGGTGGCCGGCCCGGCGCAAAGCCGCGCCAAGAACCGCACCGGCGCGACCAGCACCGATAACTCCGATTCTCAGTCGGGGTGGGCCAGATTCGTTCACAGGGTGAGCGTAGAGGCAGGGAACAGCCCCGCACTAATCGCGCCCAATCAACCGTGTGTGAGCACACTTCGACGCTAATCTGCTTTGTCGTGGTCAATAAATGCACCTGGCAGCAGGCCTGGGAGCAAACTGTAACCGGAGCAAATATTTTTTATCGGGATAACCAACCAGCGGATCACTTCACTACTTCGGTTATGTTCAGCGATGAAGTGGCCTATCGGCTGGCCCAGACCATTCTGGCTTTAGATGACGGTACTGAATTAATTGTTACCGATGTCGGTGCCGGTGGTGCACAACTCACCTTGGCCCTCGCAGATCGGCTCGCCGATCGGCCCTGGATTCAGCTCGCAGCCATTGACTTGCGTGCAGCCCCGCCGTCGCTGCCACCTTCGATCAACTGGCAAATCGGCGATGTCCGCACGATTTCGCTCCCACCAGCCCGGCGCGTAGTAATAGCCCACGAGTTTTTGGACGATATCCCGTGCGAAAGATTCGAAGTTGACGAGTGGGGCGATGCCCGATTAATAATTGTGGCTGACGGTGAAGCTGTAATGGGTCCGTCATTGGCTGATGATGAAGCGTGCTCGGACTTCGAGGTAAATGCGGTCGCCTTGCGCAACTGGCTCGATACCTGGTGGCCCGCAAGAAGGCCATACATGAGGGGCGAGATTGGCACCACCCGCGACGCCACCTGGCAGCAGGTCACCGGTTGGATAACAAGCGGATTGGGTATCGCCATCGATTACGGGCACTTACTACCCGAGCGAACGGTTGGCACCTGGGATGGCGGCACGCTTACCGGTTTTCGTAACGGCCACCCCGTCACGCCAATGCTCGACGGCTCTTGCAATATCACCGCGCACGTCGCGATGGATGCAATTGCCGCAGCACGACCCGATAATGACTCCACGATAAGGCGGCAAAGCGAGATACTTCGCGGTGGGCACGTTACTAAGCCCGGGGGCCTGGGTGATTTCCTGTGGTTGACGCAGGCGTTTTCGTGAACCTGACAAGATGAGCGCGTGCAGGAGTTATTGGTCGCTGTCGGGGCAGCTCGATACCTAGACCACGACGTTGTCCTTGAACTCGATGATCTCCACCCATCCTCACATGCCGCACTTCAAATTCGGGTAACCCTTGACGACCAAGACCTGATCAGCACCGCAGATCCACAGGTTGGTCTCCTGCACCGAAGCGCCGAGAAGCTATTCGAAGCCCGCGACTACCGGCAGATCATGATGCTCGCCAACAGGCATGACTGGCTTTCAGCGTTTTCGTCCGAACTCGGTGTTGCGCTCACGGTCGAGTCAGCCATGGGGATAATCCCGCCACCACGCGCAACTTGGACTCGAACTCTGCTCGCCGAGATGAACCGCGTATCCGCCTCACTTCTACTACTTGGTGCACCAACAAGTCATTTACCGCTACTGCAATTGCGCGAGCGGTTCTTGACCCTTCAAGAACTGGCGAGCGGGGGCCGCGTGCACCCCATGATTAATCGCATTGGCGGCCTCGCGCACCCGATAACAGCACCGTGGCTCACCGAGTTGGCGATTCTCACCGCCGAACTAAGTGCGCAGCTTCCGGCCATTGCCGAGGCCATCGAAGCGGCGACTGCGCCATTCGCCGGCCGCGCGGTCTTATCGCGTACTGATGCAATCACTTACGGGGTCACCGGGCCGGTTGGTCGCGCAAGTGGCTTGGATCTGGACTTAAGGCGCGACGAGAATTATTTAGCTTATGGGGATTTGGCTGAATTACTAATTGTGCCTATCTCGACCGACGGGGATTTGCCAGCGCGATACCGAATGCTGATCGAGCAACTGCCAGTGTCACTAAACCTAATGACCGCGTGCGCAGAGTTTGTCCTCGGTGACGGGGCGATCAATGTGCCCCTGCCAAAAGTCGTAAAAGTTCCAGAGAGTATTTCTTATGGCCAAGTCGAAGGTCCACTCGGTGTCAGCGGCTACCTGCTAGTCAGCATCGGGGAAAAATCACCTTGGCGGCTAAAACTGCGCACCCCGTCACTAAGTAATGTGCAGGCAATGGCCACCGCGGTAGTGGGATTACCCATGAGCGACCTTGGAGCCGCGCTGATGTCGTTCTTCTTCGTGGTCGGCGATATCGATCGCTAGTTGCAGTATCAATACCGACCTAATTCGGCGAATTATTTCTCGTGCTCGCGCAGGTAGGTTGCGAACCGTGCCCGCAGCAGCGTTTCGGTGGTCGGATCAAGTTGGTCATCACCCATCATTTCGCGAACTGCCTTTACGGTCTCGATAAACGTGCCGCCGACCGCACCAAGATCACCGCCTTCACCTTCGATGGCCACCATGCCGGGCATGTGACCGAAGAGGTCGGTGAAGAAGCCAAGATCCAGCCGCTTTTCAGCGACGTGGAAGGCGCGATGGCGCAATTCATCAAAAGGCAAGTCTTCAAGAAATTCGCTCATGGTCCTGACCCTATCTGGGCACCGTTGGCACCGTTGGCATCGTCACGGTCTCGCGGTAACCGGCAAATATGTTCTAGCCACAAAGCCACCGCAACTAGGAGAAGTGACCCAACGGCAGTACCCGCGGCCGCCCACAGGGTGTCTTGACCTGCCATCGTGAACCGAGTAGGTAGGGCCGCCAACCCCACCCCCGAGTAGAAGCCCGCGACGAGTGCGCCCGTTCGCGAACCCGCCATAGCTAGCGCCGCGGTGCGAGCGGCCACAATCGGTGGCAGCGCCTTGGCACCCGACCGACGTTTGAGGCGTGGGCGGGCCAGGAAGGTCCAGATGCCCAGCGCCACAGCCAAGAGCCACATCGTGCTGGCCGCCAGCCAAGGCACCGGAAGAATGCGTCCGGATTGACCCTGCATCAAACTCACGGCACCCCAGCCCACGGCCGCGGCAAGTACCGCCAACACCAGCAGCAAACTCACTCTGGTGGGTTTCACCTC
>CAMBQX010000064.1 GCA_945870085.1 Bifidobacterium breve
AGGCGAAAATCGAGGCGATTGGATTGGTCGAGGTTGGATTACCTTTTTGGTGTTCCCGGAAGTGGCGCGTAACTGTGCCCTGTGCGGCTTCGGCTTCAACCGTCTTGCCATCTGGAGTCATTAGCACCGAGGTCATCAAGCCAAGTGAGCCATAACCTTGGGCGAGAGTGTCGGATGGGACATCTCCGTCGTAGTTCTTTCAGGCCCAAACGTAGCCGCCTTCCCACTTCATAGCGGCGGCAACCATGTCATCGATTAGTCGGTGCTCATAAGTGATACCCGCAGCATCGAACTCAGAGTTGAATTCGGACTCGAAAACTTCGGCGAAGATGTCTTTAAATTGGCCGTCGTAAGCCTTAAGAATGGTGTTCTTTGTTGAAAGGTAAACCGGGTATTTGCGATTAAGCCCATACCGCAGTGACGCGCGCGCGAAATCACGAATACTCTCGTCGAGGTTGTACATCCCCATGGCAACACCCGCACCGGGGAAATCAAATACATTGAACTCCATGGGGGCTGATCCATCAGCCGGGGTGAACGTCATGGTCAGCGAACCAGCGGTTGGCACCTTGAAGTCGGTTGCTTTGTACTGATCTCCAAACGCATGGCGGCCAATGATTACCGGTTTTGTCCAGCCCGGCACCAAACGCGGAATGTTCGAGATGATGATTGGCTCGCGGAATATAACGCCTCCGAGAATATTGCGAATCGTGCCGTTAGGGGATTTCCACATCTTCTTGAGGCCGAATTCCTCGACTCGGGCCTCGTCAGGTGTAATCGTTGCGCACTTAACACCAACCCCGTACTTTTGGATTGCATGGGCTGAGTCGATGGTGACCTGATCATCAGTGGCATCGCGGTACTCCATGCCGAGGTCGTAATACTTAAGGTCAACATCTAGATACTTCAAGATCAATTCATCCTTGATGAACTGCCAAATGATGCGAGTCATTTCATCGCCATCGAGCTCGACGACCGGATTAATGACCTTGATCTTGCTCATCTAGTAACTCCTATGTATAACGCGATACTTCATGGGTGCAATCACTTGATAGGTACTAAAAATCCTTCACATCGGCTTGCTTGGCCTTAACCGCCTCATAAGCCTGGGCCAAGAGCCCTTTCTCTGCTGCCGTCAGAGGGGTTTCAACGATTCGACGAATACCCTCGCGACCAAGTTCGGCCTCGACCCCTAGATAGGCACCGGATAACCCATACTCGCCGTCAACCCAGGCACAGACCGGCATCACCACTCCTGAGTCTTCGTGCACCGCCTTGGCCATTCGGGCCGCTGCCGCCGAAGGTGCGTAATACGCCGAGCCGGTCTTAAGTAGTGCAACGATTTCGGCGCCGCCATTGCGGGTCCGCGTAACCAACTCGTCGATCTCCGCAGCGGACAACAATTCGGTTAGCGGCTTGCCGTCAACCGAGCATGCCGACGCCACCGGCACCATGGTGTCGCCGTGTGATCCCAAGGTTAAAGTCTTAACTGAAGCCACTGGGACACCAAGTTTTTCAGCGACGAAGTTGGTGAAGCGGGCGGTATCGAGCATGCCAGCCTGGCCAATAACCCGCTGGTAGGGGAAACCGGTCACGAGTTGCGCGAGAGCTGTCATCTCATCAAGTGGGTTTGCCACGTTAATTACGACGGCGCCCGGGGCATGCTTGGCAATATTCTCGGCGACACTGCGCATGATCTTCGCGTTAGTCTCGATGAGATCCATGCGGCTCATGCCGGGCTTGCGGGGCAGGCCAGCGGTCATGATGATGATCTCCGAACCCGCGATTGCCTCATAGCCTTCGCCATTTGGCCCGGTGGATTGGCCGACTAACTTTGTCTCGAAACCTTCAATCCAGCGCGATTGGTTTATGTCTATAGCAAGGCCCTCGGGCTTGCCCTCAATTACGTCGGTCAACACGACCGTTTCGAAAATGTCATATTCAGCCAACCGCAGTGCGGTGGTTGACCCGTAGAAACCTGCACCGATAACTGAAACTTTTCCGCTGCGAGACATAGTCGCCCTGCTCCTTCGAAGAAAGTGGCCCACATCGCCTTGGGGTATAGGCGATTATCTTGATGTCAAGATACCTCACCGCCGGTCGCGATGACTCCTTGACCTCCGCCCTTGACCATGGGACAGATCAGTTAGGAGCCGGAACCCAAAAACAGAAGATGGCCAACCCGATGCCCAAGGCCCCCAACACCAGTACATCAGTCTTTTTGGATCTAACGGCAAGCCAACCTGCCTCCTCATTGGAGAGCAATAAACGCAGAAAGGTGGCGAGGACCACACTGGCGGCAAGCACCACCGAACCGCGACGAAAGTGGTCGGTTGCAACCAAAATCAGCGCTAATGCGACTCCGAGAAGCACCACCGATATCGGCCATTGCCGAAAGCTCAGGCGTTTACGCCGCTTCGGTAGTTGCCGCACCACCCCTGAACCATCGTTGCCCGCGGTCATCTCGGCGCCGCTTCAGCGGCCTCAACTACATTTTGTAAGAGCATCGCTCTGGTCATGGGCCCCACCCCACCCGGCATTGGCGCCACGAACCCGGCAACTTCGAAGACGTCCGGTGCGACATCGCCGACTAAGCCAGCCTCGGTGCGCGTTATCCCAACGTCAAGGACAGCAGCACCGGGCTTAATGGCATCGGCCGTGATCAAATGTGGCACTCCGGCCGCGGCAACAATGATGTCGGCTGAACGCAGATAAGTCGCGAGGTCTTTGGTACCGGTATGACACAAGGTGACGGTTGCATTCTCGCTGCGACGGGTTAGCAGTAAGCCAAGGGGGCGGCCCACCGTAATCCCGCGCCCGACCACAACTACGTGTGCCCCATTAATCGGCACGTCATAAGCGCGAAGCAATGCGACGATGCCACGCGGGGTACAAGGCAGCGGCGCCGAGATCCCAAGCACCAATCGGCCCAAACTCACCGGGTGTAAACCATCGGCGTCTTTTGCTGGATCCATAAGTTCGAGTACCCGATATTCATAAAGGTGTTTTGGCAGCGGCAGTTGAATGATGTAGCCGGTCACCGCTGGATCAGCATTCAATTTCGCAACTTCAGCCTCAACCTCAAGTTGGCTCGCATCAGCCGGTAGATCCACTCGGATGGATGCGATGCCAACTTCGGCGCAGTCGCGGTGCTTACCGCCAACATAGGCTTGACTTCCGGGATCAGCACCAACAAGAACCGTGCCAAGTCCGGGGAATACGCCTCTTGCTTTTAGTGCATCAACGCGAACCTTGAGATCAGCCTTGACTTGGGCAGCAGTGGCTTTGCCATCGAGCACGGTTGCGGTCATGGCCTCAGTCTTTCACCTTGGGCGTCAGTTGGCTCGCAGCCGGCCGCGTGCGCCAAGTGCGACCGCTAGAAATGCGATTAACACTCCCGCTACCAGGTGCCAGCCGAAATTGGTCGAGGTGGTCGGGGCCACCACATCAATAACAAGGGCGCCGGAGAGCTGGCCGGAAATTGAGACCAGGGCGAAAGCCAAAACCCCGATCTTCGGCACGGCCCATGCAGCGATGGCAATCAAAATGACACCGAGGGCACCGCCTGCATATAGCCACCAAGGGGCACCGCCGATTACCTTCGCATCCGTATCTGAAACTACCCAAGCACCTGCGAAAGCGAACGCAAGTATCGCAGTACCGAAAAAGAAGTTATAAAACGTCGCAGAGATTGGATTTCGCGCAGCATTGCTTACCCGACCATTTATCGCCTGCTGCACAGCTACCCCTAAACCGCCAACGAAGGAAACCGCTACCAGAATCAAGGAGACTCCCCCGGACGTGAATCGATCTGAAACCGCCACCGCGACCGCGACTACGGCTATCAGGGCTGAGATCGCCCGGCTCCAGGTGATCGGTTGCTTACCCGCCGGGCCAAGGCCAACTTTGTCCACAAAAAGCGAATTAGTACTTTGCCCAGCGACCACAGCCACGGTGAACACCGCGACCCCAACAATGGGGATCGCGATACTTTGCACCCCTATGAAAGCACCGCCAATTAAGCCCCCGAGTACATGCCAACGATTTAGCTCCCCAACTCGAATGGCCGCAGGAATGCGCGCCACTCCCCGACGGACCGATGGCACCAGTAAAACGATAAAAACGAGGATTACCAGGCCGGAACCAAAACTTACGAGAGCTGCCTCAACTCCATTGCCTATGAATGTTGATAAACCGCCATTTAGGCGCCCCTGGACTGCGATTACAGTCCCTGCCGCAAAAGCGCCGATCAAGGGAATCCATCTTCGGGTGACCATCAGTGGAAAAAATGACGAGTGTCGGTGAAGTACATCGTGATGCCCGCTGCTTGCGCAGCAGCAATCACTTCGTCATCACGCACCGACCCTCCCGGTTGCACAACCGCGCTGATACCGGCATCGATTAACACCTGCAGCCCGTCAGCGAAAGGGAAGAATGCATCTGATGCTGCAACCGAGCCCTTGACCCGGTCACCGGCACGGTCAACGGCAAGGCGGGCGGAGTCAACCCGATTAACCTGGCCCATTCCGATCCCAACCGCCGCACCACCGGCCGCCAGCAGGATGGCATTGGATTTCACCGATCTAACGGCGCGCCAGGCGAACTCGAGATCCAGAAGTGTCTCCGCGGCTACTGGTGACCCGCAAGCAAGCCGCCAATTATTAGGGTCATCACCGGGGGCGGCCAGGTCATCACCCGATTGCACCAATAGACCCCCACTGATAGAGCGGGTTTCGTAGTGGCGCCCGGGGTGGGGGCCGGCGACCTGCAGCACTCTTAGGTTCTTCTTTGCGGCGAATAACTCTAAAGCGGCCTGCTCATAATCAGGTGCCACGATCACCTCGGTAAAGACATCACCAAGGGCCGCCGCCAATTCGACGGTCACCGTGCGATTTGCCGCCACTACTCCGCCGAAAGCTGAAATCGGATCGGTGGCGAATGCCTTTATATATGCATCCGCGATGTCAGCACCGATAGCAATACCGCAGGGATTTGCATGTTTGATAATGGCAATTGCTGGTTCGAGATGGTCGAATGCCGCGCGCCGAGCGGCATCGGCGTCAACAAAGTTGTTGTAAGACATTTGCTTACCTTGTAGTTGCTTTGCATTCGCTAGACCCGGCTCGTGGCGATGTGATTGATAAACCGCCGCCTGCTGGTGCGGGTTCTCCCCGTAGCGCAGCACCTCACCCCTTGACCAAGATGAGCCCGTCCATTCGGCAAACCCCTCAACCGAAGGCGAGACCACACTACTTAACCAAGAAGCCACCGCGATGTCGTAGGACGCGGTATGGGCAAAAGCCTCGGTGGCCAAGCTTGCCCGCTCTTCGAGGGTAAAACCCCCACCGGCTATCGCGCCAAGAACATCCTGGTACCTGGCAGGTGATACTACGACGGCAACATTTGCATAGTTCTTCGCTGATGCTCGAACCATGGCCGGTCCGCCTATATCAATCTGCTCAACGCACTCATCAACGCTGGCACCGGATGCAACAGTTTCATTGAACGGATACAAATTAACTATCACCAACTCGAATGGCTCAATACCCAGCGCGAATAACTCCTCGCGATGTGACTCCCGGCGTAAATCCGCAAGTAGGCCGCCGTGAATACTCGGATGCAGAGTTTTTACCCGACCATCAAGGCACTCCGGAAACCCGGTTACCTCGCCAACAAGGGTGACAGGGCACCCGGCTGCCGCAATCGTCTTGGCCGTTGATCCCGTCGAGACAATTTCGACACCTGTTGCACACAGCGCCCGGGCGAGATCCTCTAGGCCAGTTTTGTCATAAACCGATACCAGTGCCCGGCGAATTACTAGTTTGGATTGCCCGCTCATTTTTCGACTCCGATCAGTTCGTTGATGACGGCAATCAATAAAGATCTCTCCGCGACCTTGATACGCTCGTGCAAGGTGGCCTCATCGTCACCCGGCAAAATCTCTACCGTCACCTGAGCGATGATCGGGCCGGTGTCGACCCCTTCGTCTATGTAATGCACGGTACATCCCGTCTCGCGCACACCTGCCGCTAGGGAATCGCGCACCGCATGCGCACCGGGGAACTGCGGCAATAACGCCGGGTGGGTATTGATAATGCGTCCGGCGAATGCAGCCACAAATTCAGGGCACAAAATCCTCATGAATCCGGCACTTACTATTAAATCTGGTTCCTGAGCAGAAACTGCTTCCTGCAGTGCCTCGTCCCAGTCTGCTCGGTTTGCAAAGGCGGTTGGATCGACCACAAATGTTGGAACCCCGCGGTTAACCGCTCGGCCGAGTGCACCCGCATCGCCACGATCGGTGCCGACCGCAAATACAAAAGGTCGGAGGTCCGAATCGAGGAGCGCTTGCAGCAAGGTGCCTGAACCCGAAGCAAGGACGACAATTCGGGGGGCCATATGACCAACCTTAGCGAACCACCTCGCCATTAAATTGCCGATACATGTGTGCCATGAACAAGGTCGAGAATGGAAGTGTCACCAGAGTCAAAATCCCGTAGAACATGCCACCAATTATTAGTACCAAGGTACTCAATAAAGTCATGACTAGGCCCGGGCCCAGATTTCTGCTCATGGCTCGCGCACTTGCCTTGATTGCCTGACGCACGCCGTAGCCCTTGTCAAGCACATAGAACGGGCCTAGCTGTAAGAAGAAAAGCACCAAGAAGCCCGGCACGATGCAGGCAACGAAACCCAGTAGCGTCAAGCCGATATAGGCGAGAGTGAAAAGCAGATACTTACCGAGATTCTCGGTGGTAAACATCTCCGCAAAACTCGGTGGTTGCCCTTGGGTTGCCCGGATCCCGGCACGATAAACCCCGATAGTCGCAAGGAACGCCAAAATTGTAAATACCACTAATAATGAAACCCCGCTGACGGCGCCGTTTGAGATAGCTACCGAGCAGGCATTGATCTGGCCTGGACTTTGTGGGTTCAAGCAATCAACCAAAATACTATTTAGTGGTTGTACTGCCAGTTGCTGCGCCACTTGAATAACCGCAACCACCGCCGCTAAGGCCACAAAACCGGTGAAATTACTTCTTAGTTTCTGCAGCGCCCAAGAAAGCGCCAATCCCACCTGGGCCTTCGGTGAAGAAGGCGGCACTTGATCATTCGACGGTATCGGGGAGCTCATCTACTTCACTTTCTGCGGGTTCCGGGGCCGGCTTGGTCTTCCGCCAGCGTATGCCAAGAAGCAGCGCGGTGGGTATTGCGCCAATCAACATTAAAGCAAGGGCGATGACGGAGCCAAGTGCTGGTCTTGGCCCAAGTTGCACCAGGTTCAGGGTGCCAAGTGAGCCGCTCGACATAAATAGCAGGAGATAAACTCCGATAGCCGAAAGCAAACTCGCCCCGGCGGCGAGCACAACCCGCCGCCCGAGTGGGAACATGCCACGGGCGATCGAGATCGCGATTAAGGCTCCGGCAACAACGCCGATCGCGGGTAGCGCCCAAGCCACCAAGCCAACATCTTGTGGCAAAGCTGCCAGCAGCGGAAATGGCGGAAGCTCAACCGGCGTCGACACGGCGATGAATGGGCTCAGTGACACCCCACTACCAACGCTTACCCCAGCCCCAAGGCAATAGCTGACCGCCCACATTGCCGCAACCGGAATGTATCCAACACCTAAGAGAAAAAGCGCGATGCCACCGAGTGGGCCCGGGTCAAGGAATTGTTGAATTCGAATTACCTCACCGAAGTGCAGGATAAGTGATAACGCCACCAGCGCAGCACCCATGGCAATGAGTGTTGCGATGCCAATTACGGCACCCCGAATGACCACACGAATTTCTCTTGGTATCGCATCAATGATCACCGAGCGCATCGATGAACCGCGCAACACTCCCCACGACAAGGAAAGCACGGAGATCGCCAACGCGGCCAGCAGCGCGTACTTTGTGGAGGTGCGGGCACCCGGAACTCGCGCGAGGAAACTCACCACCGTGACTATCAAGGTGTAGATCACCGCACCACCACCGGCAACCAAGAGCCAATCTCGAACGGTATCGACTCGGGCTGCCCGCCCGGCCCAACGTCCGGCGTGAATAAGTAAGTACACCGGGATAACTAGAAGCCCCAACGGCAAAAGTGAGTACGTAGCACTTTCGACTTGTACCGGGACATCGTGACCCACCACCCAAACCAGCCCGGACGTCCGCAATACCGGTCCCCAGTCGGCGGTGGATTGCACCGAAGCCACCCAAGCGGCGAGCACCGGCAGGGCGAATATCGCCCAGCCCAATGCGGCGGCCCAAATGGCCGCTAACGGCGCAACAACCCACCAGGCGCGCGGGCTTGGGCTATCAACCGGTGAACTCACGACCGTAGCGTCGCAGGGTTTGCACAACCGCGGGCGGACCGCCACGCGCTCCCGACTGGGATTTCGTCACCCATGGATGATTAACCATGCCGAAGCCACCGCACTTAAGAACAATGCGACTCGGACAAAAACAACCGGGCTCATCCGGCGAAACACGAAGTAGCCGGCAACCGCGCCCAAGCCAAGTAGCGGAGCAAAACACAAATTTGCGATTAATGAAGCCTGGGTGATGAGCCCGAGTGCCAAGACGAATGGCACTTTCGACATATTCAGGACGAAAAAAAACCAGGTTGATGTGCCCATAAAAACTAGCATCGGGACCCGCATACGGACCAAATATATCGACATGGCAGCGCCACCGGCGTTCGCTGCCATCGTCGTAACTCCGGTTACTGCCCCAAAAAGTATTACGGCCACCGGGTTGGTCATTGCCGGCGAATCGGAGGGGTCGCTGCCCGCCTTGAGTTGGCGCGAAAACTCAATGACCACAGATATTAAAATTATGCTTCCAACCAGACGGCTAAGCACCGCGGTATCCAAGTAGAAGAACATCAAAGCGGTGATCACAAAACCGAGCAAGACACCAGGTATTAACTTACGAATTAGTCGCCAGTTGGCATGTTGCCTATATAGGGCAAGTGCGATGAAATCCCCAGCAATGAGTACCGGCACTGCGAATCCCGCGGCGATTGTTGGCGTTAGAGCCAGCACCAGCAGCGGGCTAGCCAGCACCCCGAGCACCGGCATGGCGGTTTT
>CAMBQX010000065.1 GCA_945870085.1 Bifidobacterium breve
GCGCTCCCACACCGTGATCTCGTATCCGGGTTCGAACTGCTTCACCAAACTCGCGAAATACAGGCCACCCGGACCCCCGCCAACGACTGCGATTTTCATAGTTCTCCTTCAGCGCTGGCGGCCTTGTCAGGCCAAGCTACCTGTAGCGGATTATTGACTGTCGCCAAAATAGCGGTATAAATTATCCCACGCAAGTCCATTTTCTCACCCTGCAGAAAGATGTGCCCATGGCAACTAATCGCTCGATCACCCACCCGGCCGCCAGGTTCACTAACAAAGTCGCGATCGTGACCGGTGGTGCCGGAGGCCTAGGGCGCCAGATTTGCCTAGGCATCGGCGCCGAGGGAGGCAAGGTCGCCGTCTTCGATATCAACGCCGAAGTGATCGAACAAACAGTCGCCGAACTGATCGCCGACGGTATCGACGCGGTCGGGCACCTTGTCGATGTGCGCGATTCGGCCACCGTGACCGCAGCGGTCGGTGAGGTGGCCAACTACTTTGGGCGCCTAGACATCTTGATCGCCGCGGCGGGCGGCAGTTTGACCACCCCAAGAGATCTAGCCGATATCTCACCCGCCGATCTTGATCTCGTCATCGACGTCAATGTCAAAGGCACTTTCAACTGCGCCCAAGCTGTGGTCCCCCACCTGCACAATGCCGGCGGCGGGGCGATCGTCACGTTCTCCTCGATCGGTGGCCGCTCATCTAGCCCGGTCACCGGCGTCCCGTATGCCGCCGCAAAGGCGGCGATCTTAGGTCTAACCCGACGCCTGGCCAAAGAGGTGGGGCCGGCCGGCATCCGGGTCAATGCCATCGCCCCCGGGTTATTTCTCACCGGCCGGCTACAGGGAATGTTCGACGCCATGACCGAGGAAGATCGCGCCGAGGTACTCGGCGGCATCCCCTTGGGACGGATGCCCGAGTTACAGGAGTGCGTTGATCCGGTGCTCTTCCTTGCAAGCGACCAATCCTCCTACATCACCGGCGCGGTACTTGATGTCAACGGCGGCCGATTCATGGCCGGTTGATCCATCACGCCTACACTTCACCCATGATCACTGCCCTTTGCTTTATCCAGGTAATACCCGAGCATGTCAACTCCGCGGGCGAAGCCATCGCCAAGATTCAAGGCGTCACGGCCGCTTATTCGGTGACCGGTAAAATTGACCTAGTGGTTCTCATTGAAGTGCGCACCCACGAGGACATCGCCAAAGTTGTCACCGATGGCATCTCCAAGGTGAAGGGCGTGCAGTCAACCGAAACCCATGTTTCGTTCCGCACATTTAATAATGCAGATATCGAAGCCGGGTTCTCACTCGGCGCTGAAGAGGGTTAAAGCCCGCTAGCTTGTAGTCGATCACCTAGTATTTCAACGGCTTTGCCGAGCCAAGTGCGCGGATCAGCAAGTGCCGCTTCGAGTGAACCGGCAACTTCAACTAGTGTCACGACATCACTCTCAGCTCGGATACCTAGTGATGCACATTGTTTCGCGGTCAGTGTCGAGGAGCCCGCGAGCGCATAAACCGGTTTACCCGCTGCCTTAGCGATCGACGCCACAAATGCCGGGCCTTTACCCGCCAAAGTTTGCTCATCAAGTCGACCTTCACCAATTACCACCGCATCGGCATCGTCCACGGCAGACGATAAATCCGTTAATCGCGCTATAGTCTCCGCACCTGACTCAATATGCGCGCCGATTAGCCCTGACGCGGCTACCGCAAACCCGCCTGCAGCACCGGCTCCAGGAAGTTGTTCAAGTTCGCCCACCGTGAATCTCCCGGAATGTTGTGCAACAACCCTGCACCACCTGCTCATGGCCTCATCGACTTGGTAGCACTCTGCATCACTTAGGCCTTTTTGGGGTCCGAAGACGTGAGCCGCACCGGAAAGTCCACAGGCAGGGCTGTCGACATCTACCAGGAGGGTCCAGGTGCATCCGTCAATCAAATTTTGATTTACCGAAGGGCCGATGGACGAAACCCGCATCAGCCCACTCGCGGTCGGAGGTACTTCATCGCCGTTGGCGTCTTGGAGTTGGTAGCCAAGGCCGGCGAGTAAACCCAAACCACCATCAATCGAGGCACTGCCCCCCAAAGCAATCAGCAGGTGCTTGGCACCTTGTGCTAGCGCCGCGTGTGCGGCCAGCCCAACACCAAAGCTTGAGGTATCCCAAGGGCGTGGCGCCAAATCTTGGACGCCAGCCAGGCCGCAAACTTCGGCCAATTCGATTACCGCAGTCGAGTCCTGCACGGCCATTCGAGAGCTGTTGGCGCGCATCAGTGCATCAACCGTGCTCGCTGACACCTGCGAAAACCCAACAGCCAAGAGCACCTCAACGGTGCCATCACCTCCATCGGCAATTGGCACCGTGATGAACCTCGAACCGGGAAACTGTCCCGCTAATTGAGCACCGGCTAGATCTGCCACCTCACGGGCACTCAGGGAGCCCTTGAAGGCACTCGGTGCGAGCAGGATCAGCATGTCCGAATTGTACTATTCGAGAGTGGCGTAGGTCACACCCCCCCCCTATGAATCTCCTTCAGGATTTCGCCAACTAGCTCCGCACTGATAGAAAATGCGTCGTGCGCATCTTTCGGGCCGGACTTTTAGCCCTACTGCTAACCGCCGGTGCTGGCCTTTCCCCCACGCTTGCGCAGGCGGATCCGGCACCGCGAGATCAACAGCCGTCGATCTCGATGCCAACATCGCCGGTACGCCTCTCTGCAAAGTTTGGTCAGAATGGCCCCTACTGGGGACCATACCCGCACACCGGACTCGATTTTGACGGCGACACTGGCGATGCCGTCTTCGCCGTGGCTGACGGAGTAGTCAAAGAAGTCGGGATGCGTGGCAGTTTCGGTCGCACGGTCACTATTTCTCACGGTGACGGGGTGGCCTCAATGTATGCGCACCTATCGGCCACCGAAGTAAATGTTGGTGACCAAGTTTTCGCTGGCGACCGAATCGCCCGCCTGGGTGCCACCGGAAACGTCTCTGGATCGCATCTACATTTAGAGATTCAAGTCCGCGGCGTGCCTACCAATCCATATGAATTCTTGTTCGCCGCAAAACCTGGTAAGGCTAGTACGCCACCCGCGTGGGCATGCCGGATCTACGACTGCTAATTAGAGTTTTTCAACCGGCGCGTATCTAAGCAGCAAGCGCTTGAGACCCGAGGACCCAAAATCGATGGTGGCATCAGCTTTGGCGCCAACGCCATCAGCCGATACGACCGTGCCAAGACCAAATCGCTCATGAGTAACTCGATCACCGGCAGCCAGCACGATGGTTGGACCGTCGTTATCTGAACGGTCACTAAGTCGGCGCGCAGCGCTCGTGCTACTCGGTGAGGACCCAAATCCATTTGACCCAATTGGCATACTCATCGGCTCTTCACGCTCCCATTGCACATCAGGGATTTCGTCCAGGAAGCGGGAGGCGGGATTAAATGATGGGGTGCCCCATGCCGATCTCGTCATCGAACGCGTTACATAAAGCCGCTCACGCGCTCGAGTGATGCCGACGTAAGCAAGGCGGCGTTCTTCTTCTAGCTCCTTTGGATCACCGAGGGACCTCGAATGTGGAAAAATTCCATCCTCCATCCCGGTTAGGAACACCACGGGAAATTCAAGGCCTTTTGCCGTGTGCAGTGTCATCAAAGTGACCACGCCACCGAGTTCATCGCGATCGGGGATCTCATCGGCATCTGCAACAAGTGACACGCGCTCTAAGAAGTCAGTAAGGGTGCCTTCAGGGTTCTCGTTAGCAAACTCCTGGGCTACCGATTCGAGCTCCGCTAGGTTTTCAACCCGGGTTTCATCCTGGGGATCAGCTGACCCTTGCAATTCAGAAAGGTAACCACTTTGCTCAAGCACCGCTTGCAACACCATGGCGGCATCTGCCCCTGATTCAACGATCGTGCGCAGATCACTAAGCATTAGTGTGAAAGTCTCAATACTCGAAAGTGATCGGGTGGCAACACCGGGCGCCTCTGAAGCCCTATCCAAGGCCGCTGCGAACGAAATGCCAGCCCGCTGGGCGAATGCATCGACCATGGCCTCGGCGCGCTCACCGATACCCCGTTTGGGGACATTGAGGATTCGCCTTAGCGAAACTTCATCGGTGGGGTTTGCGAGTGTTCGAAGATAAGCAACCGCGTCGCGCACTTCACGGCGCTCATAGAATCGGACGCCTCCGACTACACGATAGGGCATCCCGACGCGAATGAAGATATCTTCAACTGAACGTGACTGCGCATTGGTTCGATAAAAGACCGCGACATCGCTTGACTTCAAACCCTCCTCATCACGCAGCCGCCTAATTTCGTTGGAGATGAACGATGCCTCATCATGTTCATCGTCAGCCACATAGCCAATGATGGCCGGGCCAGCTCCTGAGTCAGTCCAAAGATTCTTGGCACGACGGCTCCCGTTTCGCGAAATAACAGCATTAGCTGCCGTAAGAATTGTTTGGGTAGAACGATAATTCTGCTCCAGCACGATCGTGCGGGCATTTGGGTAATCGCGCTCGAACTCCTCGATATTACGAATTGTCGCTCCGCGGAATGCGTAAATCGATTGGTCGGCATCACCAACCACACAGAGTTCACCCGGTGGCAAATCGGCGGTACCCGGGCCCACCAACTCCTTGATAAGAACATATTGCGCGTGATTGGTATCTTGATATTCATCAACCAGAATCTGTCTGAACCGGCGCCGATAGTGCTCCGCAACTTCTGGGAAAAGCTGCAATAGCGCAACCGTCGCCGATATTAGGTCATCGAAGTCAAATGCATTGGCGCGCTGCAGCCGCCGCTGATAATCACGGTAGGCCTCAGCGAGGGTTTGCTCCATGTGGTTACTTGCCTGCCGGGCAAACTGCTCGTAATCAATGAGCTCATTTTTCAGGTTCGACACCTGCGCCAAGAAAGCCCTGGGGCTGTAGCGCTTGGGGTCTAGATCCAATTCGCGAATCACCATCGTCATGAGGCGCAAAGAGTCGGCTTGATCGTAGATGGTAAACGTGCGGCTGACTCCGAGTCGACCTGCTTCAATTCGCAGAATTCTCACGCAGGCACTATGAAATGTTGACACCCACATGGCTCGCGAACTTGAGCCGACTATCTCCGCAACTCGCTCCTTCATCTCACCGGCAGCCTTATTGGTGAAGGTGATCGCCAAGATTTCACTAGGTTGCGCGTCACCGGTAGCGAGCAGATGGGCAATGCGGCGAGTGAGGACCCTGGTCTTGCCCGAACCCGCACCTGCCACAATTAACAAGGGGGTACCCCGGTGCTCAACGGCAGCCAGCTGCGCCGGATTTAGGTCTGACGTGAGCTCAGCTGCAGGCACCGGGTTGGTTGTCACTGCTGCATCGTAGGCAAGGTGCCTGACACCACGAGTCGGCGGCTACACCTAGTTACTCAGCCCCGCAGGTCAGCGGATAGCGCCAACTAGCGGACGTACCCAACGATCGTCGCATTCGCCGAGGCCGCGACCGATGAAGTAACCAGAATTTGGCCATCGGAGCCCACCGGAGCTAAAACCAGCGCTGCATAGCGAGTATTCGCCACCACCGGGGCTGAACGGGTTGCCGGTGGCTGCCCGCCGGATGCGTAGACGGTGACCGTGCCGTCCGTTGGACTCTTCTTAGTCTGCACCCGGAGCAGCACCGCCTTGAGCTTCTTTGCCCCTGGCAGCCCGAATTGCTTCGCAACCTTGAAACTCTTCGTTTCACCCGCGGTGAACTTGCTCGCGAAAACAAATCTGGGTGACAGCGCAATCGCGGTGCTCGGGGTGGCGCCGGTGCCATAACCTAGGACTTCGACGCGAAGATTGACCGCCGGTTTTTTTGACGCGGCCAAGCGCACCGCTCCGCCGGATACTGGAACTAGCATTACCGCTTTATGCATTGTGGTGCGTGGGAAGCGGAACTTAGCCGAAGCGCTTTTATCAGTGCGCCCGATGCGAACAGATCCACCGCTCGTTGCATCTTTACTAGTTATGAAAATTAATGCGGATGTCGCATCGGCCGGGACCCCGATTAAGTTGACGGTGCGCTCCTCGCCCGGTTGCAATGGTCCATCGGTGGTCGACTCGTAGCCAACCATCGAACCCACGGGGAAGAAATCCACCGGTCCGATCGGCGCTGTCGGCGCGGGTGCGACCGGCGCATTATTTGCTGGAGGCTCGGTGCTCGCGCCAGTACCACCCTTGCTCTTGGTGTAGTACCCAACTACGTCAACACTTAGGTCAGTGGCACCGGACGTGGTTGCAAAGACAATCGTGCCCTCGGATGAGACCGGAAGTGTCGCGGTGCCGGATGCATCGCCGTTCATGATCGTATTCACGACGGTTTGGCTGGCCTTTTGGCCCGGTGACCACACGCGAACACGCGAGGCAGAATTAGCGCCAAGGGCTGAAACGTTAATTGTTACACCGGTTACACCGGTTGCCGGCACCCCACCGACGCCGGTCACTTTCACGTAGATTCGATTACCGTCGCCCGAATACCGATCCTGCAGTAATCGGCAACGGCCCTGATCGCCGACACCGACACGCGTATTTAGGGCATTGAACGGGGCGATTGCCACCATCTCGCCCGTTGGTGTGATATCGCCGGTGGTCGCACTCGAGGATTGCCCCTTGCAAAATGGGGCGTCGATTGGCGAACCATCCCAAAATGAGCTTGTCGCGGTCGCGCCATCCCACGTTAAGGAAATATGGATGTGGTTTCGATGGCAAAAGGTGTCATTACCCTGCTCGGGTTTACCGAAGCAACCTTTGAGTTCAGTCCAGCCGCGATTGATGTCGTATCCGCGCCAAATGCGGTCATTCCAGCCGATGTACATCACGCCAAGGCGATTTGCGTTGCCGTATGGGATTCCGGCTTGATCGGGGCCGAGTAACCAGTTCAAGAAAGTCTCGGCGTTCGCGCGCTGCTGCGCATTACGTACGCTGACCATCCAGTCGAGGGCGCGGCCCTCCTTGTGCTCACTTTGCCCACCAATATCGCAGGCGCGTGGAATCCAAACGGTCTGATCTGCGCCGTAAGTAGCTTTGATTAAATCTGAGAGCCGCTGTGCTCCTGGCTTCGCGCTCGGATCACATTGGGCCTGGCCTTCATATTCGGCACCGACGTCATAAGTTGGAGGTAACGCCACCGGGTAGCCCGGTGCTGCTGCCGGCGGCAAGCCCTGGCCCGGCACGGGGGCCCCGGCCAAGGGGCCGGTCCAACTACTGGGCTGCCAAACACCATCGCCGGCTTGGGCGATCGGAATCCCAATTACCAGTGCCACCGCGACGAACCCCGCGAGGAGGCCAAGACGAGAGCGTCGAGCACCTCGACCCATGGGTCGGACAGCAGGCAGGGCACAATGCCCTTTACGGCGGGGAAGCACCCGCCTATCGTGTCATGCGCGTGACAGAAGTGACGCGTGGGACATGGGCAATCCGCAAACAACAGCCGTGTAATTTGCCCCGGAAAGTGGCGAATTCCCCATATCCGGGGTTAATCAAGGAGAGTCATGCTCGAGAAAGACACCGTGGAGCGGGTCCTGGTCATTACCGCCCACCCTGATGACGTGGATTTTGGGGCTGCCGGAACCATCGCCGCATGGGTTGATGAAGGTATTTCGGTCACGTACTGCATCATCACTGACGGTGACGCCGGCGGCGCTGATCCAACAGTGCCACGCGGTGAGATCGCCGGGATCAGGCGAGCCGAACAGCGGGCCGCCGGTGCCGTGCTCGGGGTGAGCGATATCAGATTTCTCGGGTACCGTGATGGCGAACTAACCGTTACCCATGACCTACGGCGCGACCTGAGCCGGGTTATTCGCCAGGTCCGCCCCCAGCGCGTACTGATGCAGTCACCCGATCGCAATTGGAAACGCATCTACGCCTCGCATCCAGATCACCTAGCGGCCGGCGAGGCTTCGATTTCCGCCATCTACCCAGATGCCCGCAATCCATTTGCCCACACTTCTCTCATCAAAGAGGAGGGCCTCGAAGATTGGACCGTCGGCGAGGTTTGGGTCATGGGTTCACCTACCTTGAATCACTATGTCGATGTCACGGACAAGTTCGAGATGAAATTGGCCGCGCTGCACGCACATGCGAGTCAGACGGCACATATGGACGATCTCCCTGGCCGCATCACCGGCTGGCTATCGGCACAGGCCGCCGAAGCTGGGCTACCTGAAGGCCGGCTAGCGGAGGCCTTCATGGTTGTTGACACCGTCTAAGTGCACCCGGGCTACCCGTCAATCAGCTAAACCTACTCGATCCGTCAAAAAACAGCGCCGAAATGACGGAACCGGCAGGTTTAAGGCCCCGGTGCGTGACGTGGACATCATCAGCTTCACTCCCACTCAATCGTGCCCGGTGGCTTACTAGTGATGTCTAACGTCACCCGATTAATTTCTGGAACCTCGTTGGTGATGCGCGTCGAAATCCGAGCTAGCACCTCATAGGGAAGCCGAGACCAATCCGCGGTCATGGCATCTTCACTTGTTACCGGGCGAAGAACTACCGGATGGCCGTAAGTACGACCATCGCCTTGAACTCCAACAGAGCGCACCTCAGCCAGCAATACCACCGGGAATTGCCACACGTCACGATCTAGCCCCGCCGCGGTCAACTCCTCGCGAGCAATTGCATCAGCTGCACGCAAAATTCGTAGTCGGTCAGCATCTACTGCACCCACTATGCGGATAGCCAAGCCCGGGCCCGGGAAGGGGTGCCGCCAGACAATCGTCGGCGGTAACCCTAGATCGAGTCCGACCTGTCGTACCTCATCTTTAAACAGGGAACGCAAAGGTTCGACTAGGCGAAATTTCAGATCATCGGGTAGACCGCCAACATTGTGGTGGCTTTTGATATTTGCGGTACCACTCCCACCACCGGATTCGACGACATCTGGATACAGCGTGCCCTGCACCAGAAAGTCAACCGGCTCGCCAGCGGCGGACTCAACAATTCCGCGCGCAGCTTCCTCGAAAAC
>CAMBQX010000066.1 GCA_945870085.1 Bifidobacterium breve
GGGTGCAGATCCCAGGCCGAAGTACCGGCGTTAAATGCTAGGTCGAATAACGTGTTGATCTCCGCGACATGCCCTAGGTCGCGCAACTGAACCAACGCCTCTACCCGGCGATCAAGGTTTCGGTGCATCATGTCAGCCGAACCGATCCAAAGTTCAGGTAGTCCGCCATTGTCGAACCCGTAGCAGCGTGAGTGCTCTAGGAATCGACCGAGGATACTGATCACTCGGATATTCTCACTTAGCCCGGGTACTCCAGGTCGCAACGAGCAGATGCCTCGCACCCAAACTTCAATGGGCACCCCTGCCCCCGATGCTCGGTATAGCGCATCAACCACTCGCTCATCGACAAGCGCATTTACCTTGAATCTAATACGTGCAGAGCGTCCTTGAGCATGGTGTTCGATTTCGCGGTCAATGCGATCCAGTAATCCCGAACGCACGGAGTGGGGCGCGACAAGTAAACGGTCATACTGGGTGTTCATTGAATAACCGGACAACACATTGAAAAGGTTTGCTACATCGTCGCCAACGGTAGTGCTGCAAGTTAGTAAGCCAAAATCCTCATACAGTCGCGCCGTCTTCGGATGGTAATTTCCGGTGCCGATATGGCAGTAGCGACGCAATTGATCACCGTCATTTCGAACCACCATTGATAATTTACTGTGGGTCTTCAGGCCTACGAGCCCATAAACGACATGTACTCCAGCTTCTTCAAGCTTGCGGCTCCACGCGATGTTATTTTCTTCATCGAAGCGAGCCTTGATTTCGACGATGGCAAGAACTTGCTTGCCCTCCTGGGCGGCGGTGATCAACGCGTCAACGATTGGTGAGTCACCGCTGGTGCGATAGAGAGTCTGCTTGATGGCAAGGACGTTCGGATCAATCGCTGCTTGTTCAAGAAATAGTTGCACGCTCGTCGAAAATGAGTCATATGGGTGATGAAGCAAAATATCGCGTTCGCGAATACAGGCCAAGACATCGGGCGCGGATGAAGATTCAACATCAGCGAGTTGGCGTGAGGTCTTCGAAACATATTTGCGGAGCTTCAGGTCGTCGCGATCAAGTGAGTACAGATCCCAAAGGCCGGTTAGGTCAAGTGGGCCAGGTATCCGGAACACTTCATGTTCGTTGACATCGAGTTCGCTCATCAGCAATTCAAGGACGTGTGGGTCCATCGACTGTTCGACCTCTAGGCGCACCGGTGGGCCAAATCTGCGACGCATGAGTTCGCGTTCAAGTGCGAGCAGCAGGTTTTCGGCGTCATCCTCTTCTACTTCAACATCCTCATTTCGGGTGACACGAAAAGAGTGATTTTGCAAAATCTGCATACCGGGGAAGAGATCGTCAAGGTGTGCACCCATGACATCTTCAAGGGGAACAAATCGTTGTGGTGCGACTTTCACGAACCGCGGCAATGAAGGCGGTACTTTCACGCGGGCGAACAACTCGGTGCCACTGACAGGATTACGCACCACTACCGCCAGGTTCAACGAGAGACCGCTGATATAAGGGAATGGATGTGAAGGGTCCACAGCAAGTGGCGTGAGTACCGGGAATACCTGCGCATCAAAGAATCGATTCATGTCAGCGCGTTCGTTTTCGGTTAGGTCTTGCCAATGAAGCAACTCGATGCCGGCGGCTAAAAGGCCTGGTAATACATCTGAGTGAAAGACTTGAGCTTGCTCGCGCTGCATCGCGTGGGCGCGTTCCCAAATATTTTCCAAAACTTCACGCGGGGTGCGGCCATTTGCGGCCCTAACCGCGATGCCGGTAGCAATGCGCCGCTTGAGCCCTGCGACCCGAACCATGAAGAACTCATCTAAATTACTGGCAAAAATGGCGAGGAATTTAGCGCGCTCCAAGACTGGGAGCCGGTCGTCCTCGGATAACTCCAGCACCCGCTGGTTGAAGGCGAGCCAGGACAACTCGCGGTCGAGGAAGCGGTCAACACTGGTTGTTGGGTCCGAGCCAGCCTCAGAGCCGTGATTAGCGAGGATTTCCGGGCTGGATGTCATGCCTAGATCGTCGCATAGTCAGGTGAACAGTTCCTATCGAGTATCCCGCTGGTACAGCACATCGGTGTCCCAGCGGGTGAACCCCAGGCTGGAATAGAGGTTTAGGGCCGGGCTATTGGTGGCATCGACGTAAAGCATGGCTTGGCTTAAGCCCAGATCGCGAAGGTGCTGCAGGCCGATTACGGTGATAGCCCGACCTAAGCCGGTGCCTTGCCAGTTCGGGTCGACGCCAACCACGTACACCTCACCGAGTGCTTCGTGTGCATGAGCTTCTGGTGCGTGATCTTTCGGTGCATGGGCTGCGTGCCCGGTTGCCCCATGAACTTTCGTCCAGTGAAACCCCGCGATGTCGCCGGTGTCATCTGAGATGGCAAGGATGAACCCGTCGGTTGAAAACCATGGTTCACCCATCCGGCTTTCAAGATCAGCAACGAGCCACCCACCTTGCTCGGGGTGGTTGGCAAAGGCGCGGCTGTTTATTTCGAGCCAACCCTGAGCATCGAGGTCGGGGCTGAAAGTGCGAAGGCTAATGCCTGGCGGCAACACGGGCGGGCTAAGTGGTGTGCGCAGGGACCGACGCATCTGCCAGAGTACGCGAGTGTTGATGAAGTTCATTGAACGCGCAAGTTCAATCGCCGCTAACTGTTCGCCATGTGCCCACAAGCGAAGCTTCTTATCGGGCACAGTACTAAGCATTGACTCGACGAGTTCACGTCCAACTCCGATACGTCGGTGAGCTGGATGTACGGCTAGTTCGGCACTTGGCCCAGCAACACCGTCGGTTGCATCTAGATGTGCGTATCCAACTAATACCCCACCCTGGCGCATCAAGAAGTGCTGATCGTGATTGTCGCCGCCATGGCTTACGTGAAGCCACACATGTTCCGAAAGTGGATGCAGGCCGTCAGCCTGCAGAACAACGGCAACTAGCTCTCTAATTTCCGCGACGTCAGCATCGGTCAGATGTGAAGTGACGGATAATTGATTAGACGGGTTCACTCACTCGGCTCACGAATGGGCTGAACTGAGATCAACCGAGGAGTCCAAAGTGGCGAGGGTTGAGTCGGTGGTACGTTGTGGCACGAATCGGTAGCCAACATTTCGTACGGTACCGATGAGTGCCTCATCTTCAACACCGAGTTTTGCGCGAAGACGACGCACGTGTACATCAACGGTGCGCGTGCCACCGAAATAGTCGTAGCCCCAGACTTCTTGCAAGAGCAGTGCACGGGTGAATACGCGACCAGCGTGTTGGGCCAAGTACTTTAAGAGTTCAAATTCTTTAAATGTGAGATCGAGAGTGCGCCCACGCAGTTTGGCTGTATAGGTTGCCTCATCGATCATGAGTTCGCCGCTGCGGATTTCTTCGGGCTCACCAGCGGGCACGCCCTTGACTTCTTGGACCCGAGATATTGCCAGACGCAGGCGGGCTTCAAGTTCAGCGGGTGAAGTGCTGTCGACGAGTACTTCGTCCATGCCCCAGTCCCACTGAATCGCCGATAGCCCGCCCTCGGTGGTTACCAAGATCACGGGTACGCCGACTCCGGTCTGACGGATAAGGCGGGTGAGCCCTCGGACGGCCGGAAGGTCACGCCGGCCATCAATTATCAGGACATCGCAATCGGGTGCGGACAGCAAAGCAGTGGGCTCGGCCGGCAAGGTGCGCACATGGTGGGCGAGCAGGCTGAGGGCAGGCAGCACCTCAGAAGATGGCTCCATAGCTCTGGTTAGCAGGACCAAGCGCATAAGTGCACCTTACCGTCAGGGAGAATGACTAGGTGATCGCGGACCAGCAGGCAACCTTGTTCGCGGCCGATGGCGTGCGCATTAGCGCCTCCCATTTCGCTGCATCAGATAACAATGCGGCACGCGCTTTCGTGGTGGTGCATGGGTTCACGGGTGGGTGGCGCCAGAAACGGGTCCAAAAAGTTGTGATTCGGTTGCGCGAGTTCGGTGGAGTTGTTGCCCTCGACATGCGCGGTCATGGAAGATCAGGTGGCACTTCGACTTTGGGCATGGATGAAGTTCATGATGTAGCAGCAGCGGTTAGCTGGGCTCGGGATCTTGGGTATCAGCGCGTAGTTTCCGTTGGCTTTTCGATGGGGGGGTCGGTGGTAGTGCGTGAAGCTGCATTACACCGCGAGTCCAACGCCAATGTTGATGCGGTGGTGAGCGTGAGCGGCACCGCGTTCTGGTATTACCGCGGCACTCCAGTTATGCGGCTTGTACATCGAATGGTGGGATCAAAATCTGGTCGAGCCGCAATGCGCGCCCAGGGTGTTCGCATAGGTTCGGCGCCGTGGCCGACACCTGCGCCCATTGCTCCTGTTGAAGCCGCAGCTAGGTTGGGTAAAATTCCATTGCTGGTGGTTCATGGCACCGTCGATCGCTACTTCCCGGTTGAGCACGCGCATGCACTTTATCGCGCTGCCCTATCAGGTGGCAGCACCCAATCTGAGGAATGGATCATTGACGGATTTGGTCACGCTGAATTGGCAATAACTCTTCAGACGATTGACGAGATAGGGCAATGGGCCGTTAAACATTGCCAAGGGGAGCATCATCAGCTGAGAGTTGACTCATTATGACGGGCTTGTACCTTGTTCTTGCCATTCTTATTTTGGCTACTGCCTTTGGGCTTTGGTATCGCGCAAATAATGGACGTATGCGAACGACCGATATGCATACTGCGGGGGCTGATGAGCACGGCGGTGAAACGTTAGATGCGCAAACGATCGGGGTGGCCTTGGGCACTCGTGCCACACTCGTGCAGTTCTCATCCGCTTTTTGCCAGCCCTGTCGAGCCACGAGACAAATTCTCGGGGAAGTTAGCGGCATGGTCGAGGGAGTTGCGCATGTCGATATTGATGCGGAAGCAAACCTTGAACTGGTTCGGGCACTCGATATTAGGCGCACACCAACCGTGTTGGTGCTGGATAGTGCGGGGCGCATCCGCAAGCGCGCTAGTGGATTACCGAGAAAAGCTGATGTAATTGCGGCTCTAGGCGATCTCGATTAGTCTGCAAAAGATTTGCAATTAGGCCTAAGTCCCTAATAATAAAGGCAGGTTTGTGCCCACCAAATCGGCCCATATCTTAAGTGCATGACGATTTCAACCGGCGCAAACGCAGGCCTAACCTCAGCAACTGAATCCGGGCCTTGCACGCGGGTCAGCATTGATCCGCGTGGTCCCAGATTCGGTGGAGCTATCACAACTGTGGTGCTGGCCATCGCGCTAATTACCATGGGTACCGCATTTGGTACGGCAGTTATCGCCTGGCAGACGATTGTTTTTGCCTTGGGGGCCTTCATCGGATTACGTGCGCAGCCTTATGGCTGGCTATTTCGAACTTTCATTCAGCCACGGCTTCCCGCCCCGGCTGAGTTAGAAGATTCAGCACCACCTCGGTTTGCTCAGCTGGTCGGTTTTGGGTTCTTGGCCATGGCGCTAGTCGCGGCTTTACTCGGTGGCACTTTGGTCTCGACTATTGCGGTGGCGTTCGCGCTCGTTGCGGCTTTCCTAAATGCTGCGTTCAATTTCTGCCTGGGCTGCGAGGTTTTCATTCTCGGCAAGCGCTTAACACGGTCAAACTGAATCAATAAGTTAGTGCCTGCACGCCGGGTTGGATAGCTTCCTCGACAAAGACTGCGGCACCGGCAATTCGGATACCGGGTATTAGGTCTTCTGGGCCAATCCCACGACGTTGTGCGCATTGGGTGCAAACGGTGACGGATCCGGCGGCCAAAATCCCGGACAGCAGATCTGCCAGCGGAGCCGCATGCTCGAGGACAAACTCTTCGGCACGCCCCGGTAGTGCGAACCAAGCGGCTTCACCCGTTAGCCAAAGTGAGACGCCGACGCCAGAGGCGGCAGCCACTGCGGCCACGGTAAAGCCTTGTGAACAGCGTTCTGGAGCATCGGCACCGACCATTACTTTGATTAGCAATTGACGCGACTTGGATTCACTCATGGGTAGTAGGCTGCCGTATGTGCTTGACGCCATTTCCGCCGCCCTGCTCATTGCGGCCACCTTGCTACTTGCCGGTGGTTCTTGCTTCCTCGTCTACCGCCTGGTAAACGGGCCCGTGACGGGCGGCGAGTAACCCGTGGCCGCGACACCGGTTGGCGTGCTACCTACCGAGCTGCTGCCACTTTCGTGGCTGGTGGGGAGTTGGGTTGGCGTTGGCACCGGCCATTACCCGACAATCGAGGATTTTCGTTTTGGCCAAGAGGTCTCATTCGCTTTTGATGGCCGCCCATTTCTTTCCTATTGGTCTCGCAGTTGGCTACTTGATGACGACGGCAACCGGGTACGTCCGCTGGGCACCGAAGCTGGATTTTGGCGCCCGCGGCCAAATAATCGTCTGGAGGTACAACTGGCACACCCGACGGGTTTTGCTGAAGTTTGGTACGGCCAAATTGAGGTAACTGGTATCGAGGACGCCGTTATTACCGGGGCTCGGGCCGAAATACGAACTGACGTTGTTGCGCGCACCGAAAGCGCGAAGGAGTACACCGATGGTCAACGGCTTTATGGTCTCGTTGAAGGCCAATTGCTATGGACATTTGACATGGCAGCGATGGGCCAAAGCATGACCAATCACCTAGCGGCTACTTTGTTCCGGGTTGGCGAAGGAGAACAAAGTGGCGAGTGAAGATTGGGATCGACGCCTGCACGAACACGGTTTTCGCATTACCCCGCAACGCCAATTAGTGCTTGAAGCGGTCGAGCGGTTACAGCATGGGACGCCTGAGACCATATTGGTCGAAGTGCAGCGAACCGCAACCGGGGTGAACCTATCAACGGTTTATCGAACTCTCGAGGTCCTCGAGAGTGTCGGGCTAGTTACCCATGCGCACATTGGGCACGGGGCCCCGACCTACCACGCGGTTGATGAAGAACTCCACATCCACTTGGTGTGTGATCGCTGCTCGGCGGTCGCCAGTGTCCCCGCTGCTGTTGCATCAACTTTTGTCGAGCGCCTGCGAAGTGAACAAGGTTTCACGACTGATATCTCGCATATGTCCATACATGGGCATTGTGCAAAGTGCGAAGGTAAGTCAGGCGAGGATTTAACGGACGACGAATTGTGAGTGCATTGGATTTGCCGCACGCGGTCGCCGGCCCCGCCGGCACCGCCGACGAGTCAATCGCGTGGCATTTCGGGGATCCGCATCGTGAGCAGCGGTTACTGGTTGAAGGCATTGGTATCGTCGACATCTCAAATCGCGGAGTTGTCACGGTGACAGGTCCCGATCGCCTGACCTGGTTACACACGCTAACCACCCAGCATCTAGAAAACCTCCAGCCAAATGAGTCGGCGCTTGTCCTGATTTTGAGCCCACATGGCCATGTAGAACATGAACTGCACCTGGTGGACGACGGCGAGACCTCGTGGCTAATTGTTGAGCCGGGCACCGCAGATTCGCTAGAAAACTATTTGAAATCAATGCAATTCATGTTGCGCGTAGAAATTACAAATGTGACGTCTCAATTCGCAGTGGTTTGGGAGCCAATTTCCGCAGTTGATGCGCTGCACCCGACGTGGCTGGTGCCCGAGCCTTTTGCCGGTCGCGGCCTGATCGGTCGTGAGGTGATTATCCCGCGAGCAGATTTGAATTCGCGGCTCGAGGAGGCACCGGCGCAATCCGGTAGTTGGGCACTAGAGGCCTTGCGGGTGGCGGCAGCCATGCCAAGAATGGGTGCTGAGACTGATCACAAGACCCTTCCCCACGAAGTGGGCTGGATTGGCTCGGCGGTACATCTACAAAAGGGCTGTTACCGCGGTCAGGAGACTGTTGCGCGGGTACAAAACCTGGGTAAACCACCACGGCGCCTAGTTCTGCTACATCTTGATGGGTCGGCTGAAATCCTTCCCGGCCACGGTGCGCCAGTCTTTGCTGGCGATAAAGAGGTGGGTTGGGTTGGCACCGGAGCCCGTCATTATGAACTTGGCCCGGTGGCTACCGCCATAGTTAAACGAAATGTTCCAATTGAGGCGATACTGACGATTCGCACTGAAGATGGCGAAGTGCCCGCGGCCCAGGAAAATTATTTGACAATTTAGGTTTAAGACTGGATCAGCTGGGTATACCTAGGACATGTTCTCAACTACCTATACTCGAATTCATCGAAATACCGCGGTCTCGCTCGTATTGGGCGTGATCCTCACCACCTTGGCCGCGGCCGGGGTTGGTGTGCTTGCGGCACCTACCGCATCGGCAGCGAGCGGATTACCGCCTTTGCCGCTATCAACAAGTGGCAGCAAAATCGTTGATGCCACCGGGGCAACCATTACTTTGCAAGGTGTGAACTGGTTTGGGTTCGAAACCGCCAACCACGCACCCCACGGCTTATGGAGCCGCGACTACAAGGAGATGCTGGCCCAGATCAAAGCCCAAGGCTTCAACACCATCCGGATGCCGTTCTCTTTGCAGGCGATGGCGTCTTCAACAACCAGCGGCATTGATTATGCGAACGGGCGAAATGCGGCTCTTGCCGGCAAGACCCCGCAACAGGTGATGGATGTAATCATTGATGAAGCCGCGAATCAAGGTTTGATGATCATTCTCGACAATCACTCACAAGCTGATGATGGCTTTATGTATGACCTTTGGTACGGGCAGAACGGTTATACCGAGGCCAATTGGGTCGCCACCTGGCAGGCGCTCGCCAAGCGCTATGTGAATAAGCCCAATGTCATCGCGGCCGACCTGAAGAACGAACCCCATGGTTCGGCTACTTGGGGGACCGGTGGTGCTACCGACTGGCGCCGTGCTGCAGAACTTGCTGGCAATGCCGTGCTTGCCCAGAACCCCAATATGTTGATTATTGTTGAAGGTATTGAGGGTCAAGTTGCTGGCGGGCAA
>CAMBQX010000067.1 GCA_945870085.1 Bifidobacterium breve
ACCCGGCGGCCTTGATGTCCTCGGCGGCAAGTTGCAGGCGGTCGAGTACCTCACTAGGTGCGGTGATCGTGGCTTGACTGAGTTTGGCCCGCATCGAGACATTGGCATCGCTCTTCGCTTTGCGAATACCGGAAATTGCCACGGCTAGATCGTCGAGCAACTTAGGGTCTTGGCCTTTGGATAGTGCCTCAAGAGTGTCACTCGTTGGCCAAGTTGACCTGTGCACCGAGCCCACCTGCCACCAACTCCACACCTCTTCGGTGACGAATGGCATGAATGGTGCGAACAATCCGAGCAATGTCTTCAGGGTGGTGGCCAACGTGGCCTTGGCCGACTCCGCTTTGGCATCACCTTGTGCACCGTAGGCACGCTCTTTTACTAACTCCACGTAGTCATCGGTGAAGTTCCAGAAAAACGACTCGGTCACTTCAAGGGCTTTGGCGTAGTTGAAGTCATCAAAGGCGGTTGTAGCACTTTGCACCGTGATTGCCAGGCGCGCAAGCAGCGCCTTATCAACCGGTTCGTTGATGGCGGTGTCATTCGCGGTGGCTTCGAGCATTAGAACGAATTTGCTGGCATTGAGAATCTTTATTGCAAGGCGACGGCCGATCTTCATCTGTCCGACATCGAATGCGGTGTCGGTGCCTGGGCGCCCAGATGCTGCCCAGTAGCGCACCGCATCGGAGGAGTATTCGTCCAGCAGGCCCATTGGCGTGACGACATTGCCCTTTGACTTACTCATCTTCTTGCGGTCCGGATCCAAGATCCAACCGGAAATCGAGGCGTGAGCCCACGGCACGCAATCACTTTCGAGATCTGCTCGCACCACACTGCTAAACAGCCAAGTGCGAATGATCTCGTGGGCTTGGGGGCGCACGTCCATTGGGAATACCCGCTGCCACAGATCTTCATCGCGCTCCCAGCCACCGGCGATCTGCGGGGTTAATGAACTGGTGGCCCAGGTATCCATGACATCGGAGTCGCCCATGAACCCACCGGGTACTCCGCGCTGGGCATTGGTGTAGCCGGCGGGGGCGTCGCTACTTGGGTCAATCGGCAGTTGGTCTTCACTCGGGATCAACGGAGTGTCATAAATGGGGTTGCCCGCATCGTCAAGGGGGTACCAAACTGGTAGCGGCACTCCAAAGAAACGTTGGCGCGAGATCAGCCAGTCACCGTTTAGGCCTTCAACCCAATTTTCATAGCGCACGAGCATGTGAGGTGGGTGCCAAATGATGTTTCGCCCGCGCTCGAGCAATTCGTCGCGAAGAGTTGCGTTGCGCCCACCGTTTGCGATGTACCACTGCCTTGTCGTGACTATTTCAAGTGGCTTGTCGCCTTTCTCGAAGAACTTGACAGCGTGAGTTATCGGCTTCGGATCGCCAACCATGTCGCCGCTAGTGGTCAAAAGTTCAACAGTGCGCTCCTTGGCGGTGTGGGTGGTGGCGCCGGCGAGGCTTAGGTAATTGCTCATGCCGGTTGCACTGGTGATCCATTCGGGAACGTCGGGCAAGATACGGCCGTCCCAGCCAATTATCGGGCGGGTTGGCAGTTGCAACTCGCGCCACCAGATGACGTCGGTTAGGTCGCCGAAGGTGCAGATCATCGCGATGCCTGAACCCTTTTCCGGGTCAGCGAGGTGATGCGCAACTATCGGCACCTCTACGCCAAAGAGTGGCGTGGTGACGGTAGTGCCGAAAAGTGGTTGGTAACGTTCATCATCTGGGTTAGCGACCAGAGCGACGCAGGCCGCTATTAACTCGGGTCGAGTAGTTTCGATGAAGACCTTTTCATCTGGGTTCGAAGTCTTACCGAACCCGATTCGATGGTAGGCGCCCGGGCGCTCGCGGTCTTCAAGTTCAGCTTGGGCAACAGCGGTGCGGAAGGTGACATCCCAAAGAGTTGGTGCCTCGGACTGGTAGGCCTCACCGCGCTTGAGGTTGCGCAAGAAAGCAAGTTGGCTCACCCGTTGGGCATTAGCATCAATTGTTTGGTAGGTCTGGCTCCAGTCAATGGAAAGCCCCATGCGACGCCAGAGTTCTTCGAATACGACTTCATCCTCCACCGTCAACTTCTCACAAAGTTCAACGAAGTTTTTACGTGAAATTGGCACTTGATGTTTTGCATCGGGCTCGGCAGGCGGGATAAAGGCCGGGTCATAGGGCAAACTCGGATCGCACCGCACCCCGAAGTAGTTCTGTACCCGGCGTTCGGTCGGTAGACCGTTGTCGTCCCAGCCCATCGGGTAGAAGACCTCAAGGCCGCGCATGCGCTGGTACCTGGCAATACAGTCGGTGTGGGTATATGAAAAGACATGACCTACGTGGAGTGAGCCGCTGACCGTTGGTGGGGGAGTATCGATGGAGAACACTTGCTCACGGGTTTTGGTGCGATCAAAGCGATAGGTGCCCTGCTCCTCCCAGACTCCTGCCCACTTTGCCTCGATGCCCTCGATGCTGGGTTGCTCGGGCAACTTGGGCTGTGGTGCGGAAGTGCTCATGGTTGGCAATGGTATTGAGTCGTGCTGGAGGCGGGCGCACCCCTAGCTGAAAATGCCAAGGATCTTGGGATCGGAAAGCCTGGGTTTCGGCAGCGCGTATCGCGACTAACCAACCCAACTCGAGGACAGGTAGCACGAGGGTTATGTATAGGTGCCTGCTGCGATTATGCGGCCGGGAGGAAAGTTATTTCTAGTCATTGGTTTTCAAGTAAGGATGCCGTACCCTTTTTTCGGGTGCCTGCTTGGGTATTGGCCCGCTAAACGATTGGAGAACTAAATGCCTAATATTGATATTGCTACCCCGGTAAGTTCAGCGCCGTCTGATCGGCTCGCACTTGGTGTTGGTTGGGTGCGCCCCGGTGTGGCCGGTATCGGCGGCACCCTAAACCCCTCCTACGATGGGCACCCAATGAACACAACTCTGTGCTTTGAGGGTAATGAAGAGTAGTTCCGTTCCCTACCGCTAGGTGGGGTGTTTAAACCCTGTTGCTGGCCACTGACCGCTGTTGGCCCGGGGCCAGTTGTTTGCGGCACGGGGGCGGTTGCCGAAAAGTGATGATGGGGCGCGCCTACAATCGGCGATGTGCCAGGCGACCAAGATGCAGCATCCCGGCTACCGGCGTTATTGGCAGACCTAACGGCCCGTTGGCCCGAAAATCACATAGAGCCTTCCTTGACCCGGATTGCTTCGGTCGTTGACCTTCTCGGTGATCCGCAGCGCACGTACCCGGTCATACATGTCACGGGCACCAATGGCAAGACGTCCACGGCACGGATGATCGAAGCGCTACTGCGGGCGGTGGGATTACGCACCGGGCTATTTACCTCACCGCATCTACTTGATCCGCGTGAACGCATCTGCTTCGACGGGCAACCGATCTCGGCGGGGCGCTTCCTTCGCACCTGGGACGACATCGGGCCTTTCGTCGAGTTGGTAGATGCGCGTTCGGTCGCCGATGGCGGTATTCCGCTCTCATTCTTCGAAGTTATGACCGCGATGGCCTATGCGGCATTCGCTGATGCGCCGGTTGATGTTGCGATTGTTGAAGTCGGCATGGGTGGTGAATGGGATGCAACAAATGTCGCAGACGGAATGGTCGCGGTTGTTACTCCTATTGACATCGATCACGTTGAATATCTCGGTGAAACAATTGCGCTGATAGCTCGCGAGAAGGCCGGCATCATCAAGGCCGATGCCTTCGCGGTACTCGCCCGGCAAGAACTACCTGCTGCCGAGGCTTTGCTGGCGCGCAGCGTCGAAATGAATGCGACGGTCGCCCGGGAGGGCTTGGAGTTCGGGGTTCTGAGTCGTGGGGTAGCGGTCGGCGGCCAGGTAATTACTTTGAAGGGTTTGCGGTCGGAGTACGAGGATATTTTCTTGCCATTGTTTGGCGAGCATCAGGCCGACAATGCCGCGGTTGCCCTTGCCGCGGTCGAAGCATTTATCGGTGGGGGTAACGAAGAATTAGATGTAGAGATAGTTCGCGAGGGTTTTGCTCTAGTTACCTCACCGGGTCGCCTTGAAATTATCCGCCGCAACCCAGCGGTAATTTTGGATGCAGCTCATAACCCACACGGTGCGCGGGCGTTGGCGAATGCCATTGCTGATTCATTTGATTTCGCTCAACTATTCGCAGTGGTAGGGGTGATGATCGAAAAAGATGCAGTTGGCTTCCTGACCGCACTAGAGCCGGTGGTTGATCGGGTCATCATCACTGAGTCAACATCGGGGCGGGCGATGCCAGCAGAAACACTGACAGAAATAGCGATTTCGATATTTGGCGCAGACCGAGTCTGGACCGAGCCGGCGCTGCTCGCCGCGGTGGATAAAGCATTTGCCCTTGCCGAGGAGTCCGGTGAGTTCGGGGGAGTTGGAGTTTTAATAACCGGTTCGGTCGCACTTGTCGGCGACGCCAAACGAATGTATTCGGGGATTTAAGCCAATGAAGGTGTTGTGTTCAGCGGTACTCGCGATCGAGGCACTAATCGTGCTGCTTGCCATCCCGGTGGCGGCAACCAATGGGTCGGTAGCCAATCCGGGGTGGGCCATCGGTATCGGAATGGGGCTTGCGGTGCTGTTAGTGCTGGCCATCGGAACTCTGCGTCGCCGGTGGGGAGTGGGCTTTGGCTGGGTAATGCAGGTTGCGGTCTTGGCCCTGGGGCTGCTTGTTCCCCTGATGTTCATAGTGGGCGCAATATTTACAATCCTTTGGTTCTTTGCGGTGCGCAATGGACGCCGGGTTGATGCCCTGCGCGCCGAACGCGCTGAAGGCCCCGACGAGGTGGCTGGGTAGAGTTTCGCTCGCACCAGTAAGTTCCCATGCCCATCTGTCATACATATATAGGGAGTTAAACCCATGTCTGAGCGCACCCTCGTCCTGATCAAGCCCGATGGCGTAGCCCGCGGCCTGGTCGGTGAAGTCCTCGGGCGCATCGAGCGCAAAGGTTTCAAGATTGTTGCCCTCGAAATGCGAACTTTGACGGCGGCGGTCGCCCAGGAGCATTACGGCGAGCATGCCGATAAGCCGTTCTTCGCCGACCTAGTCGAGTTCATCACCAGCGCACCCCTTGTTGCAGCTGTGATCGAAGGCCCGGCGGCCATTTTGTCTTGGCGCGCGATGATGGGCGCCACTAATCCCGCCAACTCTGCTCCTGGCACCATTCGCGGTGATCTAGCGACCGAAACCCAGCTAAATGTGACGCACGGTTCGGATTCTCCGGAGTCCGCTGCCCGCGAGATCGAACTCTTCTTCCCGGGTTTGTAGTCGATGTTGCCGTCGGCACTTGGTGCGGCTGCCGGTGTCAGTGCCGGCGGTGTTATTGCAGCGGGTTCGCGTGGGCCGACTTTGGTGCCATGGCCGGCAAAAGTACGCACCGCCTTTCCGATTGTTGTTGGTGGCCTAACGTGCGCGGCAGTGGCACTACCTGTGGCGCTTGGCACAGCAGTGGTAGCTGCGGCGATTGGTCGCGGCCGCTGGCCGGTTAAGTCGGTTGCTGCTTTCGTAGGCATGGTGGGTGTTGGCGTGGCTGCCGGGGTGGTGGGCCGCAGGTTGGTTGAGCAAAAACTCACCCCGAATGGACGCGACCTAGACCCAGCGTATGCGCGGCCACCACTTAACCCATCGGTCTCGGGCAGCGCCGAGTCTGCGGTAACGATGGCTGAACTCGGCCGCGAGGGCGCCCGGTTTGTTGGTTCAGTTACCGGCGCTGATGACATCCGTGAAGTCACTGGCTTAGAGCCGGTTGCTGAGCCGGTTCGTGTTTTCATCGGCGTTGATGCAGCGGCCACCGTTGAGCAGCGGGTGGCTTTGGCAATGTCAGAATTGCGCCGCACCGGTGCCTTCGATCGAAGCAACCTACTTATTCTGGCGCCCGCTGGCACCGGATTCTCGAACTCAACGCCGGTCGACATTCTCGAGATTCTCACGCGCGGTGACAGCGCATCGGTTGTTATCGGTTATGGCTTGCTCCCTTCCTTTTTATCCCTTGGCAAAGTAGCAATCGCTGCGCAGACCCAAAAGTTATTACTTGACTCAATCCGCGATGAACTGGCCACGCGCACCAAGCGGCCGCGACTATTGCTATATGGCGAGAGTCTTGGGGCAAAGGTGCAGGAGGAGGCTGTCCCTGGCGGGCCAATTGATCTTGATTACCACAATATCGCCGCCGCCCTTTGGGTGGGCACACCCGGCGGCAAGGTGGCCGATGGCTTTCACGCGTTGTGCAGTCAGGAGTCGATCACGGTTGATCGACCTGAAGAAATCCCCACGGTACTACCTACTACGAGACCGCGCGTGTGGTTCTTGGAGCACGATGGGGATCCGGTGGTGCGCTTTCGCCCCGCATTGATTACCAAACGCCCAGCTTGGCTGCCACTTGATGGCACCCGCGGGCGCAATATCCCCGAGTCAATGACCTGGTGGCCAGGAATTACCTTTATTCAGAGCTTCGTTGACACTATGTTCGCTACGAACGTCAAGCCTGGTGACTTCCAAAGCATGGGCCATGATTACCGAGCCGACCTAGGCGCTGTGTCCACCGCGGCGTACGACCTACCGGCCGATTCGGTTACGGCAGCGCGGTTGGAGGGGCATCTGCGGGTGCTGGAAACGGCCAAGGCAGAACTAATTGCGCAAACCGGTAAAGGTGCCCAGTAAACCGGACATTTCGGACGCGAGTGGGGTTCGTCGTAGGATAGGGCTTTACCTTGAATAGTCCTTAGCCGTTCATGATCTCGACAGGAAGGCGGACACTTCCCCGTGGCTTCGTCATCATCCTTCGTCGGGCGCGATATGGCCGTCGACCTTGGTACCGCAAACACCCTCGTTTATGTTCGTGGGCGCGGCATTGTTCTAAATGAGCCATCGGTGGTTGCCATCAACAACAACACCGGCGGCATCTTGGCGGTTGGCTCCGAAGCCAAGCGCATGATCGGTCGCACCCCGGGCAACATCATCGCTATCCGCCCGCTCAAGGACGGCGTTATCGCCGACTTCGACACTACCGAACGCATGCTTCGATACTTCATTCAAAAAGTTCATAAGCGCCGGCACCTGGCCAAACCGCGCCTGATTATTTGTGTGCCATCTGGCATCACCGGCGTTGAACAACGCGCCGTTAAGGATGCTGGCTATGCAGCAGGTGCTCGCAAGGTTTTCATTATTGAAGAGCCGATGGCCGCTGCGATTGGTGCGAACTTGCCGGTGCATGAGCCCACGGGCAACATGGTTGTCGATATCGGTGGAGGTACTTCTGAAGTTGCCGTTATTTCGCTAGGCGGCATCGTTACGAGTTTGTCGATTCGCGTTGGCGGTGATGAGCTTGACAACGCGATCATTGCGTTCGTGAAGAAGGAATATTCCTTGATGCTCGGTGAGCGCACCGCCGAGGAAATCAAAATGGCTATCGGGTCGGCCTTCCCGCTGCCCGATGAGCCACAAGCTGAGATACGTGGCCGCGATTTAGTTAGCGGTTTGCCGCGCACCATCGTGGTGACCGCCGAGGAAATCCGCCGCGCCATGGACGAGCCGGTGCATGCGATCATCGCCGCGGTAAAGGCCACCTTGGATCGCACCCCGCCCGAGCTATCCGGCGACATCATGGATCGTGGCATTGTCTTAACCGGAGGCGGTGCGTTACTTCGCGGACTCGATGAGCGTTTGCGCCATGAGACCGGGATGCCGATTATTATTGCCGACCACCCACTTGAATGTGTTGCCCTCGGTTCAGGTAAGTGCGTCGAGGAATTTGATGCGTTACAGCAGGTTCTGATCGCCGAGCCGCGACGGTAAATCGGTTAATGCACCTCACCGGTGCTAAACCGTGAAACCCAAGTCATGCTGAATCAACGCACCCGCATCATTCTCGCGGTGTTAGTCCTCATCGCCTTGACATTTACTATCTTGGACTTGCGTGGGGGTAAAGGCCCGTTTTCTAGTGTGCGTTCGGTCGTGAGTAGTGCATTTGGCGGCGTGCAGGTTGCCACTTCGTTAGTTGTTTCACCAATCATCGGTGTTGGCAATTGGTGGGGCACTTGGGGTGACCAGCGGGCTCGAATAGCGGAGCTCGAGTCCCAAAATGCGACCCTGCAAGATGCTTTAGTTCGTTCTGCGGAAGATCGCGCCCGCGCCGATGCCCTCGATCAGCTTTTGCGGGTTGCCGGTGTTGGCCGGTACCGCATCGTTCCGGCCGAAGTCATCGCCGTTGAACCTTCTCAGGATTTTTCTTGGACAGTCACAATTGATGCTGGGCGCGACGACGGACTCCTGGCTGATATGACAGTGATAAATGGGCAGGGCCTGATCGGTCGCATCCTCAACATCACGAAAACCACCGCCACAGTTGTGCTAATTGTCGATGCTTCCTCCGCGGTTGGCGCCCGAGTTGCGGGCACCGAAGAGATCGGTATTTTGTCGGGGACCGGCCGTCAAGACTCACTTGAATTCCAATCCCTCGATGCGCTCGCATCGCTTAAACCTGGGCAGGCACTGGTAACTTTCGGCTCACGAAGTGGGCGGCCCTACGAGCCCGGGATTCCAATCGGTGAAGTTTTCGGAGTTAGCGGTACGGCCGGGCAACTAAGCCGCATCGCCACCGTTCGACCATTTGCCGATGTGTCTCAATTGTCGATCGTGGGGGTGGTGATTCGCCCACCGCGCGAAGACCCTCGCGATTCAGTCTTGCCATCGCCACCTGCAACA
>CAMBQX010000068.1 GCA_945870085.1 Bifidobacterium breve
ACTATCGCTACCGCGACTTCGAAGCCAACTGAATCGGCAACCCGCATCCTGACCCACTTTGGGCTCGACGGCTATTTCACCTTTATTGGTGGCGCCGAAATGCATGGTGCCCGCCAACATAAGGCCGACGTCATTGCCCACACCCTTGAAGAACTAGGTATTGACGATCCAGCCGCCACCGACATCCATATGGTCGGTGACCGCAGCCATGATGTGCTCGGGGCCAAAGCGTTCGGCATTCCAACCATCGGGGTGCTCTGGGGTTATGGGTCGCGCGCGGAGTTGACCGACGCCGGAGCGGTTTCCATTGTTGATGATGCCGCGCAGCTGAGGGCCCTGCTGGAACTCAACTAACATAGTAGTTTATGCTATGCTCTGCTCATGGAGCGTGCCGAGATCCTGCAGCAAGTAATGGTCGATGTCGGTATGACGCAGGCAAAGCTAGCGGAGTTAAGCGGTGTGAAGCAGCCGAGTTTGAGCCAGATGATGCATAAGCGAATCGACTTAAGCGACGAAATGCTCGATCGACTGCTTTCGTGCATGGGCCACCGCCTTGAAGTAACGCGGAGGTCGGTGCGGGTCGAGTTGGACCGGTCAAGTGAACGCCGTTGGCGACTCCACGAACGACTCGCGCTGGAATTGAGCCCGGAGTCTTGGCAAGTTTGGCGGCCAGTTGCTGTCGAAAATCTACACCGGTTTCGGGGCTCGACACGCGGTCAGCCACACCTGCGGAACTTAGATCGATGGGCCGCGCTAGTTGCTGCCGACGACCTTCGTGCGATCCGTCAAGTTATGACCTCAATTAGCATCGATTCAATCCAGATGCGTGAAGTGTCTCCGCTTGGTGGAATCTTGGCTGAGTCGAAGCGCCAAGAGGTGCTTTCGGCGGTAAATAAATGAAGCGCAGTCAACTCGAGCATGCAATACGCACCTCCTGCCAGATAATCAGGCAGCAAGAAGTCATTGTGGTTGGTTCACAGGCGATCCTGGGAACTTATGACGAGAACCAACTACCAGCCGAGGCCACGATGTCGCTCGAGTGCGACATCCTGCCGATCGCCAGTAGCAATGAAGAAACTGCTCGCCTCGCAGACGCGATCGAAGGCGTAGCCGGCGAGTGGTCACCGTTCGAGAGGGAGCATGGATTCAGTATTGACGGGGTTGACCTCACTACAGTCATTCTTCCGGTTGGATGGCGCACCCGGTTAGTGAAGGTGCAGAACGAAAACACAGCTGCGCTAAGTGGGCAGCCTCAATTCACCGGATGGTGCCTCGACGTTCACGACCTGTGCGCAGCTAAACTATGCGCGGGTAGGGAAAAAGACCTCAACTTCGTCGGCGCCTTGTTAGCCGCCAATCTTGTCGATCTGCAAACACTTAAAGAGCGAGTCCGTTCAGTCGACGCCCGTTACTTAGCCCCTGCTGCTCGGGCAACGCAATGGCTAACGACATTCGGATAAATTGTCGAGACTAAGAATTAGCACTAAACGAACAGCACTCCGGGGTTCATTAGCCTCTGCGGGTCTAATGCCCCCTTTATCGCCCGCATCGCCGCTATTTCAGCGGCCGATCGGCAAAGGTGAAGATCCGCCGCCTTAGCGCGTCCGACACCATGCTCGGCGGAGATCGAACCCCCGTAACGTGCAACGCATTCGAGCACCGCAAGGTCAACTCGCAGGTCATCGGCCGCCGGGCCAACGATCTCAACATGCATGTTGCCGTCGGCTAGGTGCCCGAAGATGCCGAAGGTCTCGACATCGGGCAAGGTATTGATAAGTGCAACAAGTTCGTCCGCACATGCCGCAAGTTCCGGCAGTGGTACCGACACATCAAGTTTGTGAACTACACCGGTAGTTCCATATGCTTCGGCCTGCCTCTCGCGATAGGCCCATAGGCGCAGTTGATCTGCCGCGTCGAAAGCTACGACGGCGTCAGCTGACTCATCAAGTGGTAGACCAGAACCGTCGCCGCCGTCAACTACTTCGAGCAGCACCACAATCGGCCAGCGTTGTTCCAGCGGCCACGGTAGATCGGCAACTGCACAGACCAAATCCATACTCGGGGCATCGATTACCTCCGCGGCAAGTAATCGTGACCCGGGAGCATTCGAATCTGAAGCTACCCCCGCGCGCGACATAAGCTCGAGTGCTTCAGAGTAGGAACCGACACCGATCAAACTCACGGTCGTGCGGCCAAGAGGCCGATGTAAGCGAACGCGAACCGCGGTGATGACCCCTAGGGTGCCTTCGGATCCGCAAAGCAAAGCAGCGAGGTCGTAACCGGTGTTGTCTTTTAACATCCCACTTAGATGCGTGATGACCGAACCATCGGCGAGCACCGCCTCGATACCCACAACTTGTGCCCGAGTCATGCCGTGGGCAATGACGTGGATACCACCTGCGTTAGTGGCCACCGTGCCACCGATGGTTGCTGAGTCGCGGGCGGCGAGGTCGACCCCGTATCGCCAACCGGATCGCACCGCGTGGCGCTGCACTTCTCCCAAGGTGGCACCGGCTCCGACTGTTACTTGCCCCGAAAGTTCGTCTACTTCACCAAGTTCAGTTAGCCGCAACAGCGAAATGATCACCGGCGGTTGGCCGCCACTTGCCGCCGGCACCGACCCGCCCACCAGACCGGTGTTGCCGCCCTGGGGTAAAACCGGCACCCCGGCTGCGGCGCAGGCGCGCAAGACTTGGGAGATTTCATCGACGGAGCCTGGACGCACCACCGCCAGGCATGGCCCGCCAAAGCGCCGCGTCCAGTCGGTGACAAAAGGAGCAACCCGATCATCACCTATATATAGGTAAGCCGCGCCGACAATCTCCTCCAGCGCTTTGAGTAGCTCTGGGTGCTTTTCGCTAGTGCTCACGGCGCCATCTTGCCCGATCCAGTTATCTAGTGGACGGATGCAGGGCCTGCGCGACCCGGGAGGCCACCGGCCGGCCCAGTTCGCGCGCGAGCCAAGTCGAGGTTTCGACGAGTGCACCAAGGTCAACCCCGGTTTGGATGCCGAGGCCATCGAGCATCCAGACGAGATCTTCGGTAGCCAGGTTGCCCGTAGCCGACTCGGCATACGGGCACCCACCCAGCCCGCCGGTTGAAGCATCGACGGTGCTGACCCCGGCTTGTAGAGCAGCCAAGGTATTAGAAAGTGCCTGCCCGTAGGTGTCGTGGAAATGCACGCCGATGCTAGTTAGATCGATGCCCGAATCAACAAGTAAGCCGATCAACTCACCTACCTGCCCCGGTGTTGCCACCCCTATCGTGTCGCCCAAACTGATATCACCGCAACCAACATCCACCAGTTGCCGGCAGACGTCAACAACTTGTCGTGGATCGACCTTGCCTTCCCATGGATCACCAAAACACATTGACACATAACCGCGCACCGGGATATCTAGCCCAACCGCGCGCTGCACCACCGGCGTGAACATCTCCATTTGGTTGTCGAGGGTGCGCCCCAAATTGCGTTCAGCGAACGTATTCGTCGCACTTGCGAAAACCGCGATATCGCGCGCATCGGCTGCAACCGCCGCATCCAGACCTCGCTCATTTGGAACCAGCACCGGATACCGCACCCCCGCCCTCCGGGTTATGCGTGACATAACTTCGGCGCCATCGGCCAACTGCGGGATTCGATCAGCCCGCACGAAACTCGTCGCTTCAATTACCGGCAGCCCCGCTGCACTCAATCGGTCAATGAACGCCACCTTGTGGTCGGTGTCGATGATCTGCTGCTCGTTTTGTAGGCCATCGCGGGGGCCCACCTCCCAGATGCGCACCCGCGCCGGCAGGTTCGCTGCCCCAACCTGCGCCGGGCCCCGAAGAGCACCCATCAGATCTCCTCCGCCCGGTAATTTTGATTTTGTCCTTGCCTAACTATTGCCCAAAGCCTGTTCTACTGCCGCCCAGGGCTGCTACACCGGGGCCCTAGGATAACGGATAGTGACGTCACTTGTTTCTTTTGCTATAGTGCGGGAACCACTTAAATCCAAGCCAACAGAGCGGAAAAGCCGATGACCGTGAGTGCCGTCAATTGGGAGCCATTCCTTACCTGCGCCGTGACCGGTGCCGGTGACACCTTGGCAAAGCATCCGGATCTGCCTGTTACCCCGGAGCAGGTGGCCACCGCGGCCATCGAAGCCGCCAAAGCTGGTGCCGCGATCGTCCATATTCACGTTCGTGAACCTGAAACAGGCAAGGGCAGCCGCAAGCCCGAATACTTCCGCGAGGTGGTTGAAAGAATCCGCGATAGCAAGGTTGACGTTGTTATCAACCTCACCACCGGCATGGGCGGCGACATGATCGTGGGTGCGGATGGAGCAAATGACACCCCCGCCCCCGGCGGCGACTTCGTAGGGCCGATGGAACGACTCATCCACGTCGCAGAATTGCTTCCGGACATCTGCTCCCTCGACTGCGGCAGCATGAACTTCGACGATGACAGCACTTTGTACATCATGCCACCGTCTTATCTGCGGATCAGCGCAAAGCGCATCAAAGAACTTGGGGTAAAGCCAGAACTTGAAGTATTTGATCTCGGCCACATCGAACTGGCCAAGCGCTTGATCACCGAGGGCTTGATCGATGCTCCCGCCCTCTTCCAGATCTGCCTGGGCCTCACTTACGGGGCACCGGCCACTCCAGAGGCTATGCAAACAATGCGTGATCACCTCCCCGCAGGCTCACATTGGAGTGGATTTGCGATCAGCCGGATGGAGATGCCAATGGTTGCTCAAGCGATGTTGATGGGCGGCAACCTTCGCGTCGGCCTCGAAGATAATTTGTTCTTGGAGCGTGGTGTGCTCGCGTCCAATGCAGATCTAGTCACCAGGGCCAAGGAGATTGTTGAGCGCCTCGGTGGCCGCCTTGCCAGCGCTGAAGAGGCACGCGATCGGCTACTGCGCTAATAGTTTTACAACGCTTCGATATCGCTAGCGACCCTTCCAAACGGGGTCACGCTTTTCCGCGAAGGCTTTGGCGCCCTCAATGGTGTCTTCGCTTGCGTACAAAGTTGCCACCGTCTGCAACCGTCCGCTGTTGACCTCATCAAATGCCTCTTGGACCATCATTTCTTCGGTCGCACGAAGTGTTTCTTTGATCGCTGGATACAGCAACGGCGGGCCCGAAGCAATGAGGTCAGCGAGTTCACGCGCGGTTGACATCAGATCTGCCAGCGGCACGACATCACGCAGTAATCCCCATTGCTTAGCTTCCTGAGTATCCATCCAGCGTCCGGTCATGAGTAGATCCACGGCTACGTGATAGGGAACGCGCCTGCGCAACTTCACGGTTGCGGCGTCGGCCAAAATACCGGCTTTGATCTCCGGCAAGGCAAACTGGGCATGGTCGGCGGCGATGATCAAGTCGGCCGCCAGCGCCAGTTCAAAACCACCTCCAAGGGCCATCCCGTTCACCGCGGCAATCACCGGCTTATTTAGCCCGGGCAACTCCTGCAAGCCACCCCATCCACCCGCGCCGAAATCGGTGTCCGGCTCCCCGCGGTCCGAGATCTCCTTCAGATCCCATCCGGCACAGAAAAACTTCTCTCCAGCGCCGGTCAAAATCGCAACCCGGTACTTTGGATTATCGCGAAACTCCACAAATATCTCACTCATCGCGCGACTTGTCGGCCCGTCAATTGCATTCGCTTTGGGCTTATCCAAGGTGACTTCGAGAACGTAACCTCGTTCTTCAACTCTTACCGCATCCATTACAGTCAACTTCCTTTCAGGTTGAAGATTCGCTAGACGACAAGCCAATAAGTGCATCAACTGCCACGCATCCATTTGCGCTGACGAGAACCGGATTGATATCGAGTTCGGTAATAGTCCCAGCAAATGCCGCCGCGAGGTGCGAGATTTTGCTCGCAAACTCATAGAACTCTTCCTCGGGTTTTGAATTTACCCCCAGTGAACTTTGGAGGATTTTGGTGACTTCCAGTTCGGACATCGCCAACCGCACTTCGTGCGCGGATACCGGCGCCAAGAGATAGCAGCGATCTTTCAGCAACTCGATGTGAACGCCTCCAGCGCTAATCATCAGGTTGGGTCCAAACTGCCCGAATACCACTCCAATCGCGATTTCTTGGCCGGTTGCCATTGGTGCAACGATGACTCTTGGCCCAAGATTTGCAGCAAGCTTTGAGTAGGCCTGGCACACAGCATCTGCATCCTGAAGGGACAGATGCACACCTCCGGACGCGGCTTTATGCGCTAGGCCTTCATCGGTTTTCAAGACAACCGGATACCCGACCTTGGCTGCCGCGCTGAGGGCATCGGCTTCGCCCTCGGCGCGCAAAGTCGGAACACAAGGAATCCCAAAATCCGAAAGAAAGGAAAGCGCATCAGCTTCAGCCAATTGCGCGGACCCTCCAAGATTTCTTTTCCAGTCGGATACCTGTTCCGCCGCAATGGTGTGCTGGGTAGCACTCCCGGTTGTACGTAGCTGGTACTGCTCTTGGAATGCCCGATAACGGAAGGCATGGCGACAGGCCATTAATGCGGTCTTCATCCCGTCGAGGATTGGTACTCCTGCAGCAGCGATTTGAAACATTAACTCCGGATGGACCTGGCGGCTCGTGTAGGTTGCCGCAATCACCGGCTTGCTAGTTTGTGCTGCGACACTCAAGCAAGACTCTGCCACGTTCCCCGCGAACCCAGCACTTTTTGATTCACCATATGTAGTGAAAGCCATCACCGCCGCGGTGTCCGAATCCGCCGCCAATGTCGTCATCAGATTTTCAAGGCGCGAATGCCGGTCAGCGTCGCCGACCCAGAAGTCAAGTGCACTGCCGATCTCGCCGTCATATCCCAAGATTGACGCGATTTCGACTTTGGTCGCAGGGCTCAAGTTCGCGAGTGGAACCCCCAACTCCTCCGCAAAGTCCATGAACATGGCCAAACCACCACCAGAGTCCATCACCGCGGTAAGACCGCCTTTTCCGAGCCGGCGCTTACTGCCCAGTAGAGCCAATGTTGTCCACCAATCATCTGATGAATCCACTCGCGCCACGCCGTACCTATTAAGGATCCCTTCCAACTCGGATCTTCCGCCAGCCATGCGGCCGGCGTGGGTCATCAATTGGCTGCGCGCTTTTTCGGTGCGCCCAGAATAAAGCGCCACCACCGGCACTCCCAATTCGGCGGCTTCATGCAATGCTCCCGCGAAACCTTCGGCATCACGAACAGTTTCGAGGTAAAGGCCTATCACCCGAGTCGTTTCAATCGAGAGGCTATAACTAATTAGATCCGACATCGAAATTGTCGACTCAAGGCCGCTGTGAGCGGAGAACGAGAAACGTAAACGCGGATCATTCGTTATGGCTTCCCAGTAGACCGTGCCCGACTGCGAGACGATCGAAATGCCCCCGGCCTCAATTTGCTCGGGCACCGCCCAGGTAGCTCCACACTTTTGCGTGTAGTTGACGAAACCCAAAGTGTCCGGGCCCAATAACTTGACATTAGCCTTTCGGGCCATTTCACCAATTCGACCCAACCACTGCGGACGCTCCGCACTTGCGCTCGGAGCCCCGAACACGACGAGACTCTTAACCCCCGCGGCAATCGCAGCGGCCACCTCTGACTCAATTCGCGGACTCGCGCTAGCGATAATCGCAAGTTCAACCTTAGGAGCGCCGCCTATATCCGGGAAGCACGGTAGCCCAAGGATTTCTTCGTAGTTTGGTGTTATTGGGTAAATCACCTTGTGTGGATCAACTCGCTGCAAGGCTTCAAGGACTTGAAACCCTGGCCTTTCGGGTCGATTACTGGCCCCTATAACTGCTACCGAACTTGGCGCGAATAGGGGCGCAAGCTCATGGGGTTTACCCTTCTCGATCACGAATGCACATCGGTCCCGGACGCAGACGAACCACCAACCGCGGGGATTTGAATCGCATCGCGGGCCCGCATGATGGCTACCAGACACCTATCGCGTTCAGCAACAAGTTCGGCCACCGATCGCCCCGCCGCCTCGCGATCACAACCGTCGATTACCCGCTGGCGCAATTCATCGGTTAGTTCAGGTGCCACCAATCGTGTCCAAGGTTCCTTCAGGGTTGGGCCGAAATGATCAAGTACATGTGCCATACCGCCTGGCCCACCAGCGAGGTGGAAATTCATCATCGGTCCGGTTATGGCCCAACGTAACCCCGGACCCTGCCGGACACTGATGTCGATCTGTTCGACGGTCGCTTCTCCTTCAGCAATCATGTGAAGTGCCTCGCGCCACATTGCCTCCTGCAACCGACTCGCTATGAAGGCTGGCACTTCCCTTTCAAGAACAATTGGATCCTTATCATTGAGTCGGTAAAAATCGCGAGCCCACGCGACGGTCTCAGGCGAAGTCTGATCACCTCCAAGGATTTCAACCAGCGGCACCAAATAAGGCGGGTTGAATGGGTGCCCGACCACCATGCGTTCTGGATGTTTCGATTCAGATTGAATGACCGTCATGCTGATACCCGATGTACTGGTCATCAATACCGCATGCGCAGGAGCGTGCTGATCCATTTCCGCGAACACCTTAGTTTTCATTGCGGCGACCTCAGGAACGGCTTCCTGAACGACATCGGCTCCGCTGACGGCCTCCATCAAGCTACT
>CAMBQX010000069.1 GCA_945870085.1 Bifidobacterium breve
GCACGTCAGCGATACCGAGTTTTCCGAGGTGGAAAGCAACACTTGAACCAACAATTCCGCCACCCACCACGATCACCGACGCGCGCTTGGGGAGCGGGTCACGCGCCTGCGAAGTGATGAGCGCGGCACTTAGCGTCCTGTCAGCGAGCTGATCCATGCCCCATCATTTCCCATAAGTGGTACGGAATGCAAGATTTGACAACGAACTCCTTCAGCATTCGCGCACTAGCATTGAAGGGGGTCCAGTACTGACTGGAACCGAATAAAGCCCTCTGCGGCAGATTACCCCTGGCAATTACGGTGGGCCTGAGGTTCCGTCACATCTCAACCATCTCAACGGCTGAGTTCCTATCGTGGACCGTACAAGACTTGAACTTGTGGCCTCTCCCGTGTCAGGGGAACGCTCTAGCCAACTGAGCTAACGGTCCATGGTGCGAAAGCGAAGGCTATCAGGGCGCGGCCCCGTTGGGCACGCTAGGGGCGAAGGCTGGCGCGGGCTGACTTGCGACCTGTTAGCGGGCGGGGCTATCCCCGTAGGTGTGATTCCAGCCATAACGAGCACCGGCGACCCCGCTCATCAGGAGACTAACCTCATCGAGTTGCGCAGGAGTTATAACAACGTCAGCCGCAGCCGCATTTTCGGTCAGGTAGGTGCGACGTTTGGTGCCGGGGATGGGAACTACGTCGTCGCCCTGGGCCATGAGCCACGCGATAGCCAACTGCCCCGGGGTGCAATTCAAGTTTGCGGCGTAATCGACGAAGTTTTGGACCAACGCTCGATTATGTTCGAAATTTTCGTTTGCAAAACGCGGGCTCTTGAGCCGGTGATCGCCCTCCGTCAATGCTGCTAGGTCGGTGATCCGGCCGGTCATGAGGCCGCGCCCTAGGGGGCTATACGGCACCAGGCCAATACCGAGTTCGCGGGCAACGGGCAATACTTCGGGTTCAATAACGCGCGACCACAGCGACCATTCACTTTGTAGAGCGGCAATGGGGTGAACCGCGTGCGCTCGGCGCAGGCTTTCGGCACTAGCCTCAGAGAGTCCTAAATGCCGGACTTTTCCGGAGGCTACGATTTCAGCCATCGCCCCTATTGTTTCTTCGATCGCAATGGTGGGGTCGATTCGGTGTAGGTACCAAAGATCTATGTAGTCGGTACGTAGCCTGCGCAAGCTTGCGTCGATAGCCAAGTAGGCATCTTCAGGACGCCCTTTCATCACATAGCTGGTATCGATGCCGAACTTGGTGGCCAGCACGATATCGGCACGATGGTGCTGGAGGGTCTCACCGATTAACCCCTCATTGGACCCTGCTCCATAGACCTCTGCGGTGTCCCAGAAGGTAACTCCAACTTCAATTGCGAGTTCCAGGGTAGAAGTTGCTTCTTGGACGTCTGGGGTGCCATAGAAGGCTGACATGGGCATGCAGCCAAGCCCAACCGCGCTGACCTTAAGACCAGATTTTCCAAGCTCCCGGGTTTTCATAACAACACACTAGTTGGCAGGTTCGATAAAACCTCCGGTGCTGGCCTTGGATACGCAAGATAGAAATGGAGGTGGAGACGGGATTTGAACCCGTGTACGCGGCTTTGCAGGCCGCTACCTCGCCTCTCGGTCACTCCACCATGGCGCCGTGCCACCCACTCGGGGTGTCTGGCATTTGCGAGCGGACGACGGGATTCGAACCCGCGACCCTCACCTTGGCAAGGTGATGCGCTACCAGCTGCGCTACGTCCGCATACGACCTGAAAAAGTATTCGCAATTTCAGGTCGAAAGGGAACAATATCTGACGAAGGGTTGGACATAGCATGATGGGGCCTATGACGCAGGCTTTTGCTCACTTGGGGGGTATGTGGGCTACCGGGGTCAGCGACGTCACAAACGACCTCGGGGCTTTGGACGGTGGGGGCCGCTGGGCGGTGTTGTTGCCCTATAGCGGGCTTCCGGTCGCTATTAGATTCACTAGTTGGCTTGAGCAACCCAGTGCGCTTGGCCCGAAAGCTAACTTGCCGACTCGGTGGCAGGGTCCAGCTTCCAACTCATGGAGCTCGTCGGTTGACGAACCTGAGTACGTAGCGGCGGTTGAGGAGGTAAGAACGGCTATCGCGGCAGGATCGGTCTATCAGGCCAATATTTGCCGGGTCTTGAGCGCCAAACTGCCTGATAAAAGGCAAAGCGATATTGCCGGTCTGTATGAGTTGCTACGGGTTGGTAATCCAGCCCCTTACTCCGGGATGATTTGCGCCCCTGAACTTGGCATTGAAGTGGTCACTGCGAGTCCAGAACTGTTCTTGGAGCGCCAAAAAGGTGTTATCCGCTCAGGTCCGATCAAAGGTACGGGGAAGGTCGCGGGGGATCTAACCGCCAAAGATGAAGCCGAAAACGTGATGATCGTGGATTTAGTGCGCAATGATTTATCAAAAGTTTGTGCAACGGGCTCGGTGACGGTGCCAGACCTTCTGAAAGTGGAGGCGCATCCGGGACTCGTGCATTTGGCCTCATATATTTCAGGGACCCTACTCGCGGACGCCGGTTGGCCACAGATAATCGAGGCAACCTTCCCCCCGGGCTCGATAACGGGAGCGCCGAAATCGTCAGCCATCCGGATAATTAGGGAGCTTGAGCCGGCGCCTCGCGAGTATTACTGCGGCGCGATTGGCTGGGTCGATGCCGATGAAGGCACCGCATGTTTAGCGGTTGCGATCCGAACTTTTTGGAAGTCCGCTGGACAATTGCATTTTGGTACCGGCGCGGGCATAACTTGGTCATCGGATGCGCAGGCCGAATGGCGCGAAACGCAGCTCAAAGCAGCGCACTTGACCACTGTTGCTGCTGGCTCATGGCAAAGTTAGACCCCATGTGGATGAAGCCGCAATGATGATCTGGGTTGGCGATCGGAATCTTGGCTCGCTGGTGTCGCAAGATGAAGCACTGATCTCGGTTTTGGATCACGGCTTCACCGTGGCAGATGGCATTTTCGAAACTCTGAAAGTTGACGGCGGCTGCGCATTTGCCATCAGCCGTCACCTTCGGCGCCTGAGTGCTTCTGCTCGCGCAATGGGTTTGGTTGATCCTGATCTAGATGTTATTCGCGCGGCCGTTGGTGAAGTGCTGTTCGCGAACCGGCCTCTGCTAGCCGGGCCGGGCCGCCTGCGCATCACCTACACCGGGGGCTTCGCGCCCTTGGGCAGCGATCGCGGTGCCGCGGTGCCAACGCTCGTGGTGGCCGTGTCGCCACAAGCCCCGTGGCCCGATACCACCACGGTGGTGACAGTTCCTTGGGTACGAAATGAGCGATCTGCTACAGCGGGTGTTAAGACAACTTCGTACGCAGAGAATGTGATCGCCTTGTTGCGGGCCCACGAGCTTGGAGCCTCGGAAGCAATCTTGGCTAACACTCGTGGTGAACTTTGTGAAGGTACTGGCACTAACGTTTTTGTAATCATCGATGGGAAGGTATTTACCCCGCCGCTGACGAGTGGGTGCCTTGCTGGGGTAACCCGCGACTTGATTCTTGAATGGTTCGATGTCACAGAGCAGACACTTGATCTTTCGGTGCTAACCGGCGCCGATGAGGTTTTCATTTCTTCATCAACGAGAGACGTGCACCCGGTGGTTCGAGTAGATGATCGTGTTTGGGCGGCCACGGGCCCAATTTCTACAACTATGCGTCAGCAGTTTGCAACTCGTGCGGCAGCTGAGGTTGACCCTTAACTAGCTCCCTAAAAAGTTTGGGCCCCCCACTTTCGTGAGAGGCCCAAACTTTGAAGTGACTAGCTACACGCCCTTGTAGGAGCGGGTCACCGAGTAGGCGGACCATACGTTCGGTACACCAGGTGCACTGCCGACGACGGTGCACGTGCCTTTCTTTTTCATCTTTAGATTGACTGCTCCGCTGCTCGGGAACACCAAAGAGCAGATTTTGCTCTTACCGGCCGTAATCTTCCACGTGATGTTCTGGCCGGCATTGGTGTCACCTTGTGATGGGGATTCAAGGGTGAGGGTCTTACCCACATTCACCTTTCCGGATTGAGGAGCCGCCAAGGTTGCCGTCTGCTGGCCCAGGCCAACGGTCACGTTGTAATTTTGCGTGGCTGGTGCGTATCCATTGCCGCCTGCACTGACGAATGACAGTATGCAAGATGCGGTGCTGGCCGGGGTGATAACCAATAACCCCGGGCTGGTGCATGGACCGGAATCATTGAGTGTGACCTTTGATCCCGACAACGTTGAAACATTGAAATTAGTTGTCGAACTCGCGTTGAGCACGTAGGTGCCGTTGGGGCTCCAACTTGTGCCACCAGCGGGAGTGACGGTGATTACGTCACTTGATGCTGGCCCTGAGACCACCGTTATCGCACCGGAAGTGGAACCACTGCCACCTTGATTTGTCGTGTAGTTAGCTCCTAATGTGAAAGCACCGGCGGAGGTTGGGGTCCACTGGAAACTCGCAACACCGTTCACGAGCGGTACTGAAGCACTGATCGGGCTACCGTTCAATGTGTAGCCAACTGAGCCCTGCACTGTGGTCGGGTAGACCGTGGCGATCAAGGTCTGCGGGATACCCGTTGTCATCGTGGTTGGGTGCGTCAAAGTTATCGGAGTTCCGTTCGGTGTGGCATTTATGAAGTCCTGTGGTGAAACAGAAGATCCAGCATTCGTATCACCACTGTAAGTGGCCTGGAAGGTGTATGTCCCTGAAGCCGGCGGCGTCCACCAGTAATAGGCGTATCCCTGGCCATTGCCTGGGCCAGGCGTCAGGCCCATCGTCTGCAATGTTGCCCCGCTTACATTCTTGACAACAACTTGGCCGGTCGGGGAGTAAGCACTTGGGCTATTTGACTGCACTGTAACCGTGATCTGGGTCGCCAAACCCACTTGGGCGTTGTTCGGGGTTGAGACCGTGGTGGTCGTCGCAGTTTGACTGATATTGGCGCCGCCAAGGTATACGGGTGAGCAAGTGCTGCCGATCGTGGCCTGGGTGATCTGCCCAACGATTGTGGGAGCCCAGTAGATGGTCGCATTGCCATTAATATCTGCATAAACCAAAGGCGCAGAAACCGTGACCCCGTTGCTGTATTGCGCGGTGAACGCTAACTGAGCGCTTGGGCATATGCCCTGTGCGCTGATGGTTTGGCTAATGCCAACAACGCCATTGCCGTACCCGGTTGCGCTGGCTGCGTGCGCTGGAGCGGCGGCAATGCCGACCGTGCCTAATAGCAGTGCTGACGCGGCGGTGGCACGAATTATCAGGCCGCGAAATTTTCGCGCTTGGAAATTATTGTTGGACATGTGGGCACCCTTTCTGAGGTTTAAATGAATAATACCCCCGGCAAGGTGCTGATTAAGGAGAAACGCGCTTAGATTTTCAGGTAAGTAGGGGCACGAGCTCGATCAGATTGCGCCGTCCCCTTCACGTACCTGGCCTGAGACCTGAGCGAAGTACTGTCCGGAGGCCACTTACGCTAAAGTCTAAAGCCTTCGGGCGATTGGCTCAGTGGTAGAGCACTCGCTTCACACGCGAGGGGTCACTGGTTCGAACCCAGTATCGCCCACCGAAGGCCGTCTTTTAAGGGGCGAAACCTTGTGTGAAGTGTCTTTGTTACCCCGATGTCAGTATGCGAACAACCTCTTGAGAGCCAAGCAAAAAGTGCGGTATAGGCAACGTTTCATCAAGTAACCGGCCCCCAACCAAAAGCGGTCAAGGGCCAGCAACAGGGGTTAAACACCCCACCTAGTGGTGGGGAAGGGTGCTACTCGTCATTACCCTCAAAGCACCGATTACCGTTGCCACAAACAGCATATGTGCCCACCACGTGCCCCGACACGGCAGACGCGGGGTTTAGGGTGTTGCCGATGTTGCCCGCACCGGGCCGCACCCAACCAACACCTAGTGCGAGCCGATCGATCGGCGCTGAACTAACGGGTGAATGAACGTCTGTACTTGGCATGTTGTGCTCCGTCCCTCTAGTTGTGATTTTTATAGGCGTGGACTTCTTCGTTGAGTGGTGAGTTGCTACTCTGCATTACCCTCAAAGCAGCCCCGCCGGTAGTCGTTTTCCGCGGACGAGGGGTCTATGCTGTTGCCGATGCGGCCCGCACCGGGCCGAACCCAGTCAACACCTAGTGCGAGCCGATCGATCGGCGCCGAACTAACGGGCGAATTAATTTCAGTCCTTGGCATAACGTGCTCCTACCTTGTAACTGCTTGACGGATAATCCTTACGACATCATGACAACAGGTCCTGGAGGTGAAATCAAGTAAAAGAAGGTGGTGGCTCAATAATCAGGGGGCTACCCCCCTGGTCTGATGCACGATCGAGTTACATTTCCGGCCCCTTATTCTGGGTCGCGCTCGCTAGCACCCGCGGGTGAATTAAGAAACGCGCACACCTTCATGGTGGGGGAACAGCATCCATCGCTATGCCGCGAAAACATGTTTTATGCCAGTATTTTTCGCCCAGTCGCAGCTTTGGGCATCACCGAACATTCCATGAGTTCCGGGAAGCCGTAAACACGATTGTGCAGTCGGATCGGTGGAGCCCTTCCCTAGCATATGACTTCCACCGTGTGGTGGATGAATGCCTCGTCAACGCCTCACGCCAAGGTTCCGCAACATCCATGGACATCCACATCACCGAGGATGGCCGCCGAATCACGCTGCATTGTGCGGACAACGGCCGTGGCGGCGCCATCGCGAACCGCGTCGGCCTTGGTTCGCAGCTCTTCAGCGAGACCTGCGAGGCCTATGGCGGCACATGGCAACTGCTCCCCACCGGTGGCGGGGCCGAGTTCACGATGACAGCAGATCTCACCCGCATCACTTCCTCGAGCGGACGTGTCACTTAGTCAACTGCCTTACTAATTCCCTTTAGCCTCAAACCCCTTTAACAACCGCCAATCATTGCCAGCGATTGCCCCTATCGAAGCGGTGAAAGGTGATGAATGTATCGGAAGCCTGAGTGTTTAGTTGGTCGGGCTCGCGCTCGTCACAGCAGCGGTAGCAGGGCGCTCGGGGTGCCTAAGCTTGAAGCAGTGGCAACTTGCCGCCATGATGGGCTCGTGTCGACAGCGGAGCAAGTGGCGCGTACCAGGGTCTGGACCCGGCAGGGCATCATCGAGTTACTTGCAAACGTACTTGTAATCGCCGCTGTCCCTTTGATCGCGCGCAGCCTGTGGCCGATGTTCCGCGAAGGCATAACGAACTTTGGATTCGCTGAAATTGTCGAGAAATTGGCGGGAGCCGGCGGCTGGACTGACGTTGGCTGGGAAGTTGCGTCAACAATTGGTCTCATCAAGCCTGACTTTTCGGCTTATGACTCCCTTGAGGTGTTGCATCCACTCGTTGGGATGCAGCTGGACTTCGTAGATTTGTCGGTGAACTCGCACCCACCATTTGCGATTCCACTCGGGTTGCCGTTGGCGTACCTCGATTATGGCTGGTGGTTGTCCTTCTACGTCGTCGCTAGCTTCTGCCTGATCGCGCTGAGTATGCGCCTGATGCGAGTTCCTGCCTACATCGCTTATCCACTAGCGCTCGGAATTTGCCTGACAATTCCGGGGCGTTGGGGATTGGTGAGCACCTATCCAATGTCTGCTGTCCTTATTGCCCTCGCTTGGAAATACCGGCGCCATCCAGTAATTGCCGGCGCCGCATACGGTGTCTACGGATCCTCAAGAGGCGTCGGGTTGCTGATGCTCTTGTATCCGCTTTGGCGAAGGCAGTGGAAGACCCTGATCATTGGTGCGGCTATTCCCGTTGCCCTTTTGGCGATTGCGGTAGCTCTGGAACCCACGGTAATCAACGCATTCTTAGAGAGTTCGAGAGCGTCGATCGCCGCATCCTTACAACGCAGTGACCTCATGACAGTGGGAGCCTTGCTGCGAAGGAACGGGTCCCAGGAGTACGTGGGCTGGTTGATCGCGGGCGTGGTCGCGGCGGTTGCGCTTTGGCGAAAGCAAGAACCATTTTGGGTGATCAACTGGTTCATTCTGGCCGTTAGCCCTATCGCTTGGCTGCACACTTTCGTCATGGCGATACCACTACTTGTCGTGGTCTGGCGATCAAGCAAATTGGGCGTTGTTCTCGTGCTCATCGCGGCTGCCTCGGTGGTCTCACCACCACCGCTGATTTCTACCTACTTCTCGATCAACTGGGTTGTGGTAGTCGCGGTGGCTGGTATTGCGCTGCTTACCTGCCCGATACCGCGTGAACTTCAAGATCATAAGTTTGAGTGACCCCTCATAGCCTCGCCTGCTCACCCATCTGGCTGTGATGGCAACTTGGAGCCCTTCTAGGGCCACGACTTTCTCTCATGTGGTTCGCAATTGAAGGTTTTCGGGTCAAGAGTATTGTTTGAGGAATGCAGCGCACCGCTTTCGACATTGCCGGCGATGATCGGTCGATTATTGCCGCCAGTATCAATGGCGTGGTGAGCGACCTTGCGACTCCGATATCACCTGACGACACCGTTGAGCTCATTTCAATTGGCAGCCCCGAAGGCCTAGCCATTTTGCGCCACTCGACAGCTCATGTGCTCGCACAGGCGGTTCA
>CAMBQX010000070.1 GCA_945870085.1 Bifidobacterium breve
AGTCAAGCCACCCCGCACGAATTCATGGCAGCCCTGCGCGATGCCGGGTATGCGCCGGCGGCCGAGTCACCCGATGGCGCCGTCGTCGTGCTGCGACCCGATGAGCGCCGCGTGCGCTCGCGGCAAGTACGTAAAGTCAGCTCAGGTCGACGCGATAGCGATGCCATGATCGCGAGTGTCATCAAGGGTTTGCGTTCTGGTGATCGGGCCGCGCGAGCACCGCGCGGTGAAATGGTGGTGGGGCCGGCCGGCACCAATGAGGTGCCCCGAACGAGCAGCGCCGCCACACTCACCGCCCTGCGCTTGGCGATTGCTGAAACCACCCCGGTCTGGATTGGTTATGCCGATGCCGACGGCACCACCACCGAGCAGATCATTGATCCGATCCGCATGGGTGGTGGTTCGGTTACCGCATTTGATCACCGCACAGAGCAAGTGAAAACTTTCCTGGTTTCACGTATCAGTGGGGTAGCTCCACTTACGCCTTGATAAAGGTTCTCATTAATAGCAATTCTCAGGGCCCGACCACTTGAACATCTTTGGTCCAGATTCGAAATTCTGCGAGTAGGTCGGGGATCGGCTCGACCCCGATACCCGGGCCCTGCGGTACCGATAGGCGCCCATCTTGGAGGACGAAGGGCTCGGTGATGTCGACCGCGTAATACCGGTTCGAGGCACTGGTGTCACCGGGCAACGTGAAGTTCGGCAGTGCTGCCAAGGCCAAGTTCGCGGCCCGACCGATGCCGGTCTCGAGCATGCCGCCGCACCACACCGGTGATTTGCGCGCCATGCACATGTCATGAATATCGCGAGCAGTTAGATAACTACCCACCCTGCCCGGCTTAATGTTGATGATCGTCGCGGATCCAAACTCCAAGGCTGACTCCGCTGAAGCTACAGACAAGATTGATTCATCCATGCAAATCGGTGTGGCGCATGCGTCAGCAAGCATTCGATGCCCGAGCCAGTCTTCTTCAGGCAAAGGCTGCTCAATGAGTAGGAGGTTGAACTCATCAAGTTTCGCTAAATGCGCCGCATCTGAACGCGCATAAGCCTGATTGGCATCAACTTGCAATGGCATATCGGGCCACTGTGCACGCACGGCGGCCACCGGCTCCAAATCCCAACCCGGCTCTATCTTCAATTTAATACGCCGGTAACCCGCATCTACATATTCGCCGACTTCCTCCATCAATTCACGCAACGTCTCCGTTGTTGGGATACCGACACTTACCCCGCAATCAACTTCAGTGCGCGTGGACCCCAAGAAACTTGCCATCGACTGATCGCGCTCACGCAACCAAACGTCGAGCATCGAAGTAGCTATTGCCGTCTTAGCCATTGGATGTCCGCGCATGACATCAAGTGCCGTTCGCACTTCTTCAGGGTCACCATCCATCGTTGTTTCACGCAATGCCGGGATTAGGTGATCTGTCATTACCGCAATTGCCGCAGCCGTGTATTCAGAGCTGTAGCCCGGCCAAGATGATGCCGCACACTCGGCCCAGCCACTAATGCCATCGGCTGACACCGCTTCAACAATAAGCACCTCACGCACCGTGTCAGTGCCAAAACTCGTTCGGAAGGGGCGCACCAAAGGCATATTCACCATGTGTAGGCGGAACATCTCAATACTCACGCGCGCTCCCTGTAAAGGACATAGTTACCGACTCGCTCGACTCCAATAACGCAAAAGCCCTCGGCTAAGGCCGACGTCAAAGTCTCGCGCAGAGACAGCCGCCACCGGGTGGCTGCCACCGGGTCTGACCTTCGCAACTCCACAATGTCTTCTGGGATTTCAACTACCCGAATATCGCGGCCAGCTTCGATTAACATCCCTGCATCGAGCGGCAAAAGTCGCCCCGCCGCCGCGTCAATTACTTTCGCTGATGACAGGTGCCACCAGGCGAAGACTCGATCCGTGGGATCGCCAATATTGATGGCGTCTGGCATCTCACCGTAGAAATCTATTTCATACCCTCTGACGTCGACCCCGAGTTTTAGGATGTTCAAGATCGCATTGCGCCTAACGAGTGGATCGAACGTCCACGAGATCGTGTCAATGTCACGGTTCAGGGCCCACACCCGTTGATGCAGCTTTAATGCCGAACCAATGTGGTGGTTTCGGTGGCTCTCGAGCACCGCTGCCATATGCGAGTGCAGGTGAACATGCCACCTGTCAGTGAAATGGCGGCCCACAAATGCCAGCGCTGCACCAACCGGTTCATCACCTAAATAAGCGACCGATGCGTACCCGCCGGCATGGATCAAAGCCTTAAGTACATTTTGCTGGACCTGGGTGCCCTGGCCCGGCCAGACCGTATCAAAAATTAGCCGCGCGGTGGCTAAATCAGTAGGGTTTACTACCGGGCGGACTTGCACTCCGGCGCGCTCCTGCGCGCGCTGGAGATCGGCCGCCGGACTATCCACCGAGGTCACAACCGACACCGTACCGAAACGAACAAAGAGGAGCAGCGTGACCACGACCTTGGCGTCAGCAAACGCGCTACTCCCCAAGATGGTCGAGTCAGTACACCTTCTCGTCAGCACCGAATCACCAACTAATGATCTTGCCGCCTGCGCTCATCTTGCTGACGTCGCCGCGAAATTAACTAGCGAGTGGTTAGGGAGCCCGGCCCGCGTCGAGGTACACGACGGCTGCCCGGTCGTGCGCTGGGGCCCAGAGCACCCTGAGATTCTGCTGCTCGGCCACCTTGACACCGTGTGGCCGGTTGGCACCTTGGTGCGCCTGCCGTCTCAGCTAATTGATGATCAAATGACCGGGCCAGGTGTTTTCGATATGAAGGCTGGCATCGTGCAGGCCTTGGCCGCGGTGTCGCTACTTATTGCTGAGGGTGCCGACGTCGGAGCGGTTGGGATCTTGCTGACAACTGACGAGGAGACCGGCTCACGTGCTTCACGCAAAGTGATTGCGGGCGCCCTCACCAGCGCCAGTGCGGTTCTGGTTTTCGAACCATCCGCTAGCGGCGCCCTAAAAACCGAGCGCAAGGGCACTTCTTGGTACCGCATCAAATTTCACGGGCGCGCGGCCCACGCGGGCCTTGACCCTGAGCGCGGGGTGAATGCCACCGTTGAAGCTGCTGCGTTCGTCATGGCAACCCAATCTTGGGGTAATCAAGATGCCGGCACCACAGTTACGCCAACCTTGTTGAACGCGGGCACCACGGCGAATACCGTCCCTTTTTTGGCAGAGTTGACTCTTGACGTTCGTGCCTGGTCTGCGGGCGAGCAACAGCGTGTTGACTCCTGTGTTCGCAACTGGCAAGGCGCCCACCCTGAGGCCCGCATCGAGATCGATGGCGGTATTGACCGGCCACCACTTGAATTGTCAACATCAACTGCTCTCTTCGCTATCGCTCAACAAGTCGCGCACGAACTTGGTTTACCCGAATTGCAATCCTGCGCGGTCGGTGGTGCCAGCGACGGCAATCTCACCGCGGCCGCCGGCATTCCCACCCTCGATGGGCTTGGCGCGGTTGGCGATGGCGCACACGCAGACCACGAATGGGCTTCAGTTTCAGCAATGGCCGAACGGGCCGCCCTCACCGCCGGCATCATCATGGCGGCACTCAACGGAGAGATAAATGACTGACGGTCCACTGATTGTGCAAAGTGACAAAACCCTGCTCCTTGAAGTTGATAGTCCGCTGGGGCCAGAATGCCGTCGTGCCATCGCACCATTTGCCGAACTTGAGCGCGCACCTGAACACATTCACACTTACCGATTAACTCCACTTGGTCTTTGGAATGCCCGGGCAGCCGGGCATGACGCCGAGCAGGTCGTCGACACCTTGCTCCGCTATTCGAAATATCCAGTGCCGCATGCGCTGCTCGTTGACATCGCCGAGACCATGTCGCGCTATGGCAGGTTGCAGGTCAACAACCACCCGGTGCACGGATTAGTGTTGCAGGCATTAGACGAAGCGGTGCTCGAAGAAGTCCTTCGCAGTAAGAAAGTTGCTCCATTACTCGGTGCCCGCGTTGATAAAACTACGGTAATAGTGCATCCAAGTGAGCGCGGCCACCTAAAGCAGGCACTCATCAAACTTGGATGGCCCGCCGAGGATGTCGCGGGCTACGTCGATGGCGAGCGACATGCCATTGGCTTGGTCACCGAGAATTGGCAACCGCGCCCTTACCAGCAGGAGGCCGCCGAAGGCTTTTGGCACGGCGGATCTGGCGTTGTCGTCCTGCCCTGTGGTGCCGGCAAGACGATTGTTGGCGCGCTGGCAATGACACTTGCGCAGGCAACCACCCTGATTCTCGTCACTAACACAGTTGCGGCCCGGCAGTGGCGCGATGAGTTACTCAAGCGCACCACGTTGACCGCTGATGAGATAGGCGAGTACTCAGGCGCTAAGAAGGAAATCCGCCCGGTAACAATCGCGACCTACCAGGTGATGACAACCAAACGCCAAGGGATCTACCCGCATCTTGATGTCTTTGATTCGCGCGACTGGGGCCTGATCATCTATGACGAGGTGCACCTTCTACCGGCTCCTATCTTCCGATTCACCGCCGATATCCAATCGCGGCGTCGCCTCGGGTTAACCGCAACCTTGGTGCGCGAGGACGGCCGCGAGAGTGACGTTTTTAGCCTCATCGGCCCAAAGCGCTACGACGCACCCTGGAAAGACATTGAAAATCAAGGCTATATTGCACCTGCTGACTGCGTCGAGGTGCGAGTGACCTTGCCGGACAGTGATCGCATGACATATGCGATGGCAGAGCAAGAAGATAAATACCGGCTGGCGGCTTCGGCCCCAGAGAAGAACCGTCTCGTTGAAGAAATTATCGCCCACCACCCTGATGATCGAATACTGGTAATTGGGCAGTACCTTGATCAGCTCGCCGAACTTGGTGAGCACCTTGACGCACCGATAATCACGGGAGCTACGCCCGTAAAAGAACGTGAACGCCTATTTGCCGCATTCCGCGAAGGTGAAATTCGACTACTCGTGGTCAGCAAGGTTGCTAATTTCTCGATTGATCTACCCGAGGCTGCTGTCGCCATCCAAGTAAGTGGCACATTTGGTTCTCGGCAAGAGGAGGCTCAGCGCCTCGGAAGAATCCTGCGCCCTAAAGCCGATGGGCGCACGGCGCACTTCTATTCAATTGTCACGCGCGACACGGTCGATGCCGACTTCGCCCAGCATCGCCAACGTTTTTTAGCTGAGCAGGGCTACGCTTATCGCATCGTCGATGCCGATGACATTCACTCGGGGAAGTGGGAAACCATATGAGCCAGGTTGCACCTCCGCCCGCCGCTCCCGAACTAAGTGCGAAACTAACGGCGGCGGCCCTTGGCTTGGCGATCGTCCTCGGCATTCTCGGTGCCCTAGGTGCCTCCGTCTTCATCCTCGTAATGGATGAAGCCCAAAAATGGATCTGGAAAGATCTCCCGGCTGCACTGGGTTTTGATGGGTTACCGATGTGGTGGGTAGCACTCATGCTGCTAATCGGTGCCTGCATTGTCGCCCTTGCTTGGCGGCTGCCCGGTGCCACCGGCAACGGCCCATTAACCGGCTTCCATTTCGACACCCCGGCTATCAACGCACCATCGATTCTTCTCGCTGCTCTTGGCTCCTTGATATTCGGTTTCGTCCTTGGCCCCGAAGCCCCCTTGATAATCATGGGCACCACCATCGGTGCACTTCTAATGCGCGGGCGTGCCCCGCAACTTGTGCAAATGGGGATGCTCTTAGGTGGAGCGGCCGCCATTGGGGCAATTTTCGGCAACCCCTTCGTGATGGCTTTTATGTTGCTCGAGTTTGCCGCGCTCGGCATTTTGCCAGCGATCGCACTTGTGCCTTCACTAGTTGCCCTCGGTTCCGGATACCTGGTGCAAATCGGGGTCGGGCCGTGGTCGGGTATCGGCACCCATTCGCTGGCGGTACCGGGCCTACCCACTTACGACAACTTAAGTGTTAGAGACCTGATATTTGGTCTAGTGATCGCAGTTATTGCCTCCATTGTCGCCGCCATCGCCCGCGAGCTTGGTGAACGTGTAGCGCAACTCGCCGCCAAGCACCGAGGTTTCGTGCTCTTCGCGGTAGCGCTCCTCACCGCGGCTCTCGCCATTGCCGTCACCGAGATCACGGGTGTCGATGTAGGTTTTGTGCTTTTCTCCGGCCAATCAGATATGACTTCATTGATTGCCGAAACTTCGATCCTTACAGTGGTTTTGGTACTGATCGCCAAGATGTTCGCGTACGGCATGGCCTTAGGTGGCGGTTACCGTGGAGGGCCGATCTTCCCCGCCACCTTCCTTGGTGTCGCCGTCGGAGTTCTCAGCTCTTTGGTGTTCCCTGAAATATCAGTCACAGCCATGGCCGCTACTGGCATCGCCGCCACCGCCACCGTTATGCTGCGCTTACCTTTTACGTCTGCGCTTTTGGCTATGGTGTTGCTCAGCAGTTCAGGTGCCGCGGTCGCGCCATTTGCCATTATGGGTGCGGTTGTTGGTTTCGGAGTAAGGCAAGGCCTCGATAAACGTGACGCCAAAAGAACATCAAATCGAGAACTGGAGCGAGCATGAAAATAAGGAACCTCACCATCATGGCAACCACGCTGGTTATCGCTGGGGCGGCACTTGCCGCACCTGCCCAGGCGGTAAAACTCGTACCGTCTGACACAGCCTGCTCCTACATCTATAAGAACGGTGAGCCCACCACCAAGACTTACGCCTGCCTTTCGGTGGCCAAGTCGCCGGTGCCAGCTGGCCAAACGGCAACATTCACCGGCGCCTTGAGCTCGAAAGCCATGTCGAACTTGGCAGAATGGACAACCGGCGGCAACACGGTATGCCTTGATCGCTACCCAGCCAAGGCCAATAACGACAGCAGCATGCCGCGCACCCCACTAACCCAGGCATGCTCACCCGTTAAGAAAAACGGCACCTTCACGATCAACGCAAATTTAAGTGTCAAGGGCACCTACTACTACGGCGTGAGCATGGGCCCCTGCACCGGTTATGTCGCCCTCTGCGGCAGTGGTGACCCTGGCTTGGTCGGCGTAGAGGGCCCGAAAGTGGTTCAGCTACAAACTAAGTAGCGGGGGTCGGATGCATTCCAAGGGTCTTACCGTGCAACAGATCAAGAAGATTGTGCGGAGCATGGCGGTTGCTAAGTTTTAGTCCGCAGTGCCAATTTCGCGTCAACATCAAAGCTGAAGTCCTCGATGGTTCCCATGCCTGGGATTGGCAGATGCACCGTGCCCATGTTCGCGCTGCCGACGATTTCTATCTCACCCATCGGTGAGGTGTACGATGCAATTGGGGTGATCGTCAAATCGATTTCAACTTCGATGCTACCCGCGTGGGCAATACCGGTGACCGACCAGATTTCGCCCACCGGGCCTTTACCCGAATACACCAGCGTATGCGCCTGATATCGGGTGACGACGCTGCGGGCCGCCGACTGCAGCAGGAAGTTCCCGGTCTTGAGTTGATCAAGGGCCAAGTTCAGGGTCAGGTGGATCTCATGGGCGGTTATCTGCAGTAGCCCGCCGGCAACGGGGGCCGAAACATCAACGCTCAGTAGGCCCACTCGCCCACTACGTAGTCGAACATCGGCACCGTCAACGGCAGCTATCTCCCACTCGCCAACGGTCATGGGCATACCTTGCTATTTTGGCCAAAGCTACTCACCTAAAACCCGATGCACTTTGTGCTGCGCGGCCTGCGCTACCGGGCGAATCACCATGCGATCAATATTTACATGCGCTGGCAAGGAGGCTACCCAAGTGATTGCCGACGCAACATCGTCAGCGGTTAGCGGCTCCTTAACCCCTTCATAAACTTTGTCCGCTCGGGCTTGATCACCACCGAAGCGCTTCACCGAAAACTCCTCCGTGCGCACCATTCCGGGGATCATCTCGGTGACTCGAATTGGGCGCCCCGAAAGTTCCAGGCGCAAGGTGCCCGCTATCGCCGCGACCCCATGTTTCGTCGCGGTATAGCTGCCGGCATTCTCATATGGGATGTACCCAGCCGTTGAACCCATCAGCACGATAAGGCCGTGACCGGATAGTTCGACATTCGGCAAGAAAGCCTTCACCGTTCGCACCAGACCGATGACGTTTAATTCATAACCTGCCTGCCATCCGGGTAGATCGGCATTCTCAATCTGCTCAGCCTCAAATGCTCCACCAGCATTGGCCACCAAGACAGCAACGGGCCGGTCGGCCAATTTGGCCACCAATCGATCCACACTGCCTTGATCGGTGACATCCAACTCCCACGCTGTGATACCCGGGTGCTCAACGGCCAGTTGCTCAAGGCGTTCGACTCGGCGTGCTGCGGCGATGACCTCATATCCGCGATCAGCCAATTGGCGAGCGCATGCGGCCCCAATGCCGCTACTGGCGCCGGTAACAAGTGCGAGTTCAGGAGTCTTAGTCATGGTGCAAGATTGCAGATGGGCACGACACTGCCTGAGTCGGGTCCGCTGAACGCGCACGTTATTGTCGTGAA
>CAMBQX010000071.1 GCA_945870085.1 Bifidobacterium breve
TCGGAGTTAGCGGTACGGCCGGGCAACTAAGCCGCATCGCCACCGTTCGACCATTTGCCGATGTGTCTCAATTGTCGATCGTGGGGGTGGTGATTCGCCCACCGCGCGAAGACCCTCGCGATTCAGTCTTGCCATCGCCACCTGCAACAACTACCGATGCGTCAGCCCCGGCATCGCCTTCTCCAAGTGGTGTCGACGATGGCGCTAGCCCTGCCCCAACAGCAAGCACCAAGCCGAAAAAGGAGAAGGCAGCGAAACCGGTGCCATCACCGACGCCCTCGGCTGACACATCAGCAAGTAGTGAAAGTAACTAAGTATGTGGATTCGGCAGACGGTGATCTGCGCAATTGTCATCGTGCTCGCGGTAATGCTTCAACTAACTTTGCTATCGCGGCTCGGCTTGCCCGGAGCTACCCCGGATCTAGTAGTGGTTAGCGTGGTGGCGCTGGCCTTGGCATATGGCCCCGTCACCGGCGCGGTTGTCGGCTTTGCCGCCGGACTAGTCATAGGTTTTACCCCACCGGCTGGCGGGGTAATTGGAATACAAGCGCTGATCTTCTTGGTAATCGGGTTCTTGACGGGTGCAGTTATCGACCCGCGTGATCGCACCGTCCCGGTTTTGATGGGCCTGGTTGGACTTAGCACGGGTGCGGCAACCTTGTCGTACGCGGTACTCATCGCGGGTTTGGGCGGTAAGCAGGTCGCCTGGGAAGCCGTGCCAGCCTTGGTGCTGACCAGCAGTCTTTATGGCCTGATCTTGGCGCCGGTGGTGGTACCAACGATTTCTTGGTTGGTGCGAAAAGTCACCCCGGAGATTGCTATCTAGGCGGGAGTTTGGAACCCTAAACCGGTGGGAACCGTCATAACTTCAGATCTGCCCCATGTTTATCTTTAATATAAGTCGATTTTAACGGCCTTGACATTGGAAGGAGGCCCGCGTGGGCGAACGATCGAACCTACGACTGGTCATCCTCAGTGTTCTCGTGGTCTCATTAATGGCGACTTTACTGGTGCGGCTGTTCTATCTTCAGGTAGTAACTGGCGAGAGTTACCGGGAGGCTGCGCAGAGCAATACCGTGCGCGAGGTGGCCACACCGGCGGTACGAGGGTTGATTTTGGATCAGGCGGGCCGACCACTTGTTGCCAATCGCACCTCGCTGGTGGTTACCGTTGACCGGGTGATGCTTCAGCGTGAAGTCGATGACGGCGCTGCTGTGATAGCGCGACTTGCGCAAATTCTTGATGTCCCTGCCGCAAGTATTAGCGATCGACTTCTGACCTGCGGTGCCAACGGTGCCAAGCCGCCTCCGGTTTGCTGGAACGGTTCCCCCTATCAACCCATCCCAATTGCTCGTGATGTCGATGCCCAAACTGCACTGTCGATCATGGAAAGTCGGGTTAATTTCCCTGGGGTAACAGCAGGCCTCGAAGCCATCCGCACGTATCCGGCACCATTTGATGTCAACGCTGCCCATCTTCTTGGTTACCTAGGTCCGGTGAGTGAAGATGCGTTGACGCTGCAAGCTGACTCGACCGCGTATGACCGACTTCGCCGGACCGATGTGGTGGGGCGTTCCGGCCTTGAGGCCACCTATGACGAAGCAATCCGAGGTAAGCCAGCGGTCTCTACCCTTGAAGTCGATACCTCGGGGAGAATTACTAAGACTTTGGACGAGAAGCCGGCGATCGCTGGCGATTACATCGTCTCCACAATCGATGCCCAACTGCAAAATGTCGTTGAACAGCAGTTAGTGGCAGCAGTTCAACGGGCCCAAGCCCAAGGATATCCGGGGGACTCCGGCGCCGCCGTGGTTGTTGATGTGCGCAATGGGCACATCTTGGCCATGGCAAGTTATCCAACTTATGACCCATCAATTTGGGTCGGCGGCGTTACTGCGAAGCAATACCAAGACCTGATGGATAGTGACGCTTTGTCATCCAACGCAATCCAAGGTTTATTCGCCCCGGGATCAACTTATAAGGTGATCAGCACGGCTGCCGCTGCGCGCGAGGGCTTTAGCCTCTATAGCAAATATCAGTGCCCTAATCAGGTGAAACTAGGAACGCAAACGTTCCGCAATTTCGAATCCGCGGGTTATGGACCGATAACTTTGAAACGGGCAATTGAGGTTTCGTGTAACACGGTCTTCTATGGCATCGCAGGCAAAATGTGGGCCGATGCGGGTGGCAATGATGCCGACAGAAATTCGGCCGACCCAATTGGTGAAACTGCAAAGATGTTCGGGCTAAATGCGAAAACAGGTATCGACTTACCTGGCGAGGCCACCGGTCGGGTATCGAGTCGCACCTTCAAAGTCGCCAACTGGGAGCAAAAGCGTGACACCTGGTGTGCCAACGCCGTTTCGGGTTATCCCGAGACCCGTAAAACCAACCCTGAGCAGGCTGATTACTTCACCGCACTTGATCGCGAAAACTGCGCCGATGGGTTCCGGTGGCGTGAGGGCGATGCCTTGAACGCGGCAATTGGCCAAGGAGACACAGCGGTAACCCCACTGCAGATGGCTATGGCCTACTCGGCAATTGCCAACGGCGGCACCCTGTATCAACCGCAGATGGTGAAGGCGATCATTGGCTCTGATGGTCAGGTGGTTGATGAGATTGCTCCGGTGGTGACCGATCGCGTTGATGTATCGCGAACCGCGATTGGTTTCATCACCTCGGCATTGAGGGGTGTAACTACCGATGGTTCAGGCGAAACACCCTTTGCGGGATTCCCGCTGGATCAAATCCCGATTGCTTCCAAGACCGGTTCTGCTCAGGTCACCGGTAAAAAAGTTTCGACATCCTGGTTCGCATCCTTCGCCCCAGCCAACAAGCCTAGGTATGCGGTGGTCATGATGGTGACTCAAGGTGGAACCGGCTCTAAGACATCTGGCCCAAGTGTGCGCAAGATTTACGAAGAGATTTTCGGCGTGATCGGTACTTCAGTTAATCCAGCCAACAGCGTGCTGATCGGTGGTGCGCCATTGAAGAAGTTGCCAACGGTGCGTCCTGACGGCACCCCGGTCGCACCGCGAGGCGAGATGTCAGGGTTGAGTTCGGCAACCGGAGGGGGCGGCTGATGAGTTCATTCTCGGCGACCGACTCAATTTCACGACCACCGTCGGCGCAGCGTTCGCGCGGGAGCGCCTATTGGCGTGATCTGGACTGGGTTTTACTGGTTGCGGCGGTTGGTGTCACAATTTTTGGTTCTGTGCTGGTTTGGTCTGCCAGCCGTGCCGATATGGCGTCAGAGAATGACCCACAGTCATATTTGAAGCGCCACCTAATAAATGTGGTGGTGGCAATGGTCTTGGGGTTCTTCGCATCACGACTTGACTACCGCTGGCTGCGGGCGTACACCCCGCTTATCTACATCGGTTCGGTGTTGTTACTGCTGGTAGTTTTCATTCCGGGGTTAGGTACCTCAATCGCTGGTGCGCGAGCTTGGATTGATTTACCCGGCGGGTTCACTATCCAGCCATCAGAGTTCGCCAAGATCGCCATCATCATCATGATGGCAGCGATTCTGGCCGAGAAGCGGGATTTTGAAAGCGAGCCGCACGATCGAGATGTGCTCATCTCAGTCGGTGTCGCGGTGTTACCAATTCTAGTTATCTTGGTGCAAAACGATACCGGAACCGTGCTGATTTTGGGATCGGTAGCGCTTTCAATCATCGCGGTGTCAGGTGCGCGGCGGCGCTGGGTTATCGGTTTGATTGGCGGTGCGATCATCGGAATCTTGCTCGCCGTGCAATTAGGCCTGTTGCGGTCATATCAAGTTTCGAGACTTACTTCATTCCTGAACCCCGCGGGCGAGCCGGGAGGGGCGACCTACAACGCCACCCAGGCCCGTATCGCTGTCGGAGGCGGTGGCTGGACAGGTTATGGACTTTTTGAGGGCCCGCAGACCCAAGGTCAATTTGTGCCGGTTAACGAGAGTGATTTCATTTTCACCGTCGTTGGCGAAGAACTCGGCTTCGCTGGATCGGCATTATTGATTCTTCTGGTTTGCGTGATTTTGTGGCGAGCCATTCGCGTCGCTCAGAAAGCCGATGACCTTTATGGTCGCCTCATAGCCACCGGAGTAGTCGCTTGGTTGGCATTCCAGACTTTCGAGAACATTGGAATGACATTGGGCATCATGCCAATTACGGGTATCCCTTTGCCATTGGTATCGGCGGGCGGTACCTCGATGATGTCGACTTGGATAGCCATCGGACTCCTTGAAAATGTGCGCCTACACTCGGCTCGAACCTCACTAATTTAGTTAGGTTAATCAGTCAGAAAAGCATGAAAAAAGTGCGCTAAGGGCTTGCGGCGGTACTGGCAACACCGGGGCGCAATGCAGGATATGGGCTCGGCGGGTACCCTTATCTCTATGACGGTTTCAGATTTAGTTAGACGAGGGGTTTCGATCTTCGACCAACTCGAGTTGCTACTACCCCTGGTCAACAAGCCGATCCAGTATGTCGGCGGTGAGCTAAATGCCACCTTGAAAAATTGGGACGAGGTTCAGGTGCGCTGGGTCCTTATGTACCCGGATGCCTATGAGGTTGGTGCACCGAATCAAGGCGTGCAGATTCTGTACGAAGTAATTAATGAGCGAGATGATGCACTTGCCGAGCGCACGTATGCGATTTGGCCAGATCTCGAGGCGCTGATGCGCGAGGCCAACGTGCCGCAATTCACGGTAGATGGCCACCGCCCGGTCGGAGATTTTGACATCTTCGGGTTGTCATTCGCGACCGAGTTGGGCTACACGAACATGCTCAGCGCCTTGTCACTTGCGAGCATCCCGCTGCTCGCTGCTGATCGCGATGACTCGCACCCGATAGTTGTCGCGGGCGGCCATGCGGCCTTTAATCCAGAGCCGATTGCGGACTTCATTGATGCCGCGGTACTTGGTGATGGTGAAGAGGCCGTACTTCTCATTACCGATATCACCCGTGACTGGAAGCAGGCGGGCTGCCCAGGGGGGCGCGCCGGTTTGCTATTTGAACTTGCCAAGACCGGTGTTATTTATGTCCCGGCCCTTTACGAGGTCGAGTACTTGGAAGATGGGCGAATACAGCGGGTTACGCCAACGGCACCCGAGGTGCCATGGCGGGTGCGCAAGCACACCTTGATGGATCTTGATAGTTGGCCGTATCCCAAACAACCGCTGGTTCCGCTCGCTGAGACCGTGCACGAGCGAATGAGTGTTGAGATTTTTCGAGGTTGCACACGAGGGTGTCGCTTCTGCCAGGCCGGGATGATCACCCGCCCGGTACGAGAGCGCAGTATTACCGGGATTGCGGCAATGGTTGAAAACGGCCTGAAGAAGACCGGGTACGAGGAAGTCGGATTGCTTTCACTGTCGAGTGCTGACCATTCAGAGATTGGCGATATTGCACGAAATCTCGCCGATCGGTATGAAGGATCACAGACTGCACTCTCGCTGCCGAGCACCCGTGTTGATGCATTCAACGTTGATTTAGCAAATGAACTATCGCGCAATGGGCGCCGCAGCGGCCTAACTTTTGCCCCAGAGGGTGGCAGTGAGCGGATGCGCAAAGTTATCAATAAGCAGGTAACCGAAGAGGATTTAATTCGCACGGTGACAACTGCTTATTCGGCCGGTTGGCGGCAGGTGAAACTGTATTTCATGTGCGGGTTACCAACCGAAACAGATGAAGATGTATTGCAGATAGCCCAACTAGCCCGCGATGTGATCAAAGCCGGGCGTGAAGCAACCGGCTCCCGTGATATCAAATGCACAGTATCTATTGGTGGGTTCGTGCCCAAGCCGCACACACCATTTCAGTGGGCCGCGCAATTAGATCACGAGACAACAGACTCGCGTTTAGCAAAGCTTCGTGATGCTATTCGCTCAGACCGCAATTACGGAAAGGCAATCGGCATCCGCTATCACGATGGCAAGCCGGGCATTGTCGAAGGCTTATTGTCACGCGGTGATCGACGGGTGGGTGCGGTAATTCTCGCGGCCTGGCAAGACGGTGCCAGATTTGACGGATGGAGCGAGCATTTCTCCTATGACCGCTGGATGGGTGCGGCTGAGCGAGCTCTTGCGGGTCAGGTAGTCGACGTCAATTGGTACACCACCCGTGAGCGCATGAAAACCGAAGTTCTCCCTTGGGATCACTTAGATTCTGGGCTTGACTCTGACTGGTTGTGGGAAGACTGGCAGGCGGCACTCGATGAAGTAGCGATTGATGATTGCCGCTGGACCCCGTGCTTTGACTGTGGTGTCTGCGATCAAATGGACACCGAAATTCAGGTGGGCCCTACCGGGGTAACTGATTTGCCAATGCCTAAGGTGCCCGATCACGCACCGGTCGCCGAACGCAACGCGCAATTGCCTAACTGAGATGGCTCGACAAGCTCCGGTTCGCGATGTCGCGCCAACCGTGCAGCGCCTGCGGCTGCGATACGCCAAGCGCGGGCGTTTGAGATTTTCCAGCCACCGCGATTTTCAGCGGGCCCTGGAGCGGGCGCTGCGTCGGGCTGAAATCCCGATGGCATTTAGTGCCGGTTTCTCCCCGCATCCCAAAGTCTCGTACGCCAACTCGGCGCCTACCGGGGTGGCGAGTGAAGCCGAATATGTCGAAATCGGGGTCACCGAGCGCTGCGACCCGGCTGCGGTGCGTGCTGCTCTAGACGAGGCCCTGCCCCCGGGCCTAGACATCGTGGAGGTGGTTGAGGCCAATACCCCGGATTTCGTCCAGCGCCTCGAAGCCAGTATCTGGCAAATTGAGCTCCCCGGGCTGGGGGTCGCAGAAGTCGAGATTGCGGCCCAAAAACTAATGGGTCAGGGCGAAGTGACGGTTGAGCGCCTCACGAAAAACGGGGTTAGGGCCTTCGACGCCCGGGGGCCGGTGGTCTTGCTCGTAGTTGAATCTGGGCCGGAGTGTGCAATACTCATGGCGGTAGTGCGGCATGCCACACCGTCAGTAAGACCCGACGATGTACTTACTGCACTACGGCAGGTTGCGGACCTCGTGCCGCCAGCGCCCCCAAGGGTGACTCGGCTGGCACAGGGGCCGCTCGACCCAGTCGGTGCGACCGTGGGAGATCCATTCACCCCCGACCGCGCGCCGCTGGCCGCCGCTAAGACTTGATGGGCGATCGGTAACGAGCGCTCACCCGACACTCGTCAACACCGGGAAACCGGTGCTTGACCCCTAAAGGAGTACGACCCAATGGTCGATAAAACTGAACTCATCACCGCACCAGCCCCCCGCCGGCGTGCAGCCAGCCGCCCGGCCGGACCACCGGCTGCAACTATCGAAACCGGTGCCGAGAAGCCGGCGAAAAAAGCCGCCAAGAGAGCTACCAAGAAAGCCTCCAAGAAAGCTGTACCAGAGAAATCTTCGGTTGAGAAACCGGTGAAGAAGGCGGCCAAGAAAGCTACCAAGAAGTTAGCCGAAGCCACCAAAGCAACCCCGGCCCCGACTAGCAAAGCACCTAGTGCGGCCTTTATTGCGCCGTTGTTCCAGGCGGCTGAGCCGGCCTCGGTGCCGCGTGCCGCGGTGCGCAAGCGGGCGACTAGCAAGTTAGCGAGCGCCGATGCACCTGCCGCACCAGTTAGTTCAACCACCGAGTCTGGTGCCGGTGTTGCCGGGGAATCCGATGACGAAGCGCGCCGTCGCCGTCGCCGCCGTGGGGGCCGTGGGCGCCGTCGCCGCCCCGAAGATTCAGAGTCAGGGGTCGAGGCGAGTGCCGATTCTTCTGATACTCAAGGCGAAGCCGGCGATGAGCCAGATGACGATGAGGATTCGGAGAATTCGGCAACAACGCGCAGACGCCGTCGTCGTCGCCGGGGCAGTGAATCTGATGTCGAACCATCACCGGATGATCCGCCCAACACCGTTGTCAAAGTGCGTGCTACACGTACGAGCGCGAAAAAAGATGACGCTAGTTCAATGCGTGGCTCAACGCGGCTAGAAGCCAAGAAGATGCGCCGCCGCGAAGGCCGTGAGGCCGGGCGCCGCCGCGCACCGATTTTGACCGAGGCTGAGTTCTTAGCCCGCCGTGAATCAGTTGATCGGGTGATGGCGGTTAGGCAGATTGGCGACCGCACTCAAATCGCGGTACTCGAAGATGGAGTGCTAGTCGAGCATTACGTCACGCGCGGAAGTTCGTCCTCACTTGTTGGAAACGTTTATTTAGGGCGAGTTCAAAATGTGTTGCCGAGCATGGAAGCAGCGTTCGTTGACATTGGCCGCGGGCGCAACGCTGTGCTCTATGCCGGTGAAGTGAACTGGGATGCCGCTGGACTTGATGGACAGCCCAAGCGCATTGAATTCGCACTGAAATCAGGTGACACGATCTTGGTGCAGGTAACCAAAGATCCGGTTGGTCAAAAGGGTGCTCGCCTGACCAGCCAGATCTCGCTACCGGGTCGGTACTTGGTTTATGTGCCAGACGGTTCGATGACCGGCATCAGCCGTAAGTTGCCTGATACTGA
>CAMBQX010000072.1 GCA_945870085.1 Bifidobacterium breve
GTTAATTGATGGGCCGGGGCCAAAAGTCCCGATGCTGGGCACCGTGCCAGGTGGCAGCGGCAATGTGTTCGCGCGATCGCTCGGCCTCCCGAATGACCCGGTTGAGGCCACCGGGCAGCTACTTGATGCACTTCGTGAAAAACGTTTCCGGACGATTGGGCTTGGAACGGTAGTCGGCCTAACCAACACCGACAGAGTTGATCCGCAGCCGATACGTTGGTTCACCGCAAATGCTGGGCTTGGTTTGGATGCAGAGATTATTTCGGCTATGGAAAACCAACGCCGCACAGGCGAGACCGCCAGCCCAACCCGTTACCTGCGCACCGCACTGCATTCATTTTTCCTGCGCACTGATCGCAAGCACCCAGCACTTAGTCTCCACCGCTCCGGTGCCAACCCGGTCACCGGTGTCTTCATGGCGGTGGTTCAAAACACTTCACCGTGGACTTATTTCGGAGCCTGGCCCATTGACCCGTGTCCACAAGCCTCCTTCGAAACCGGCCTGGATGTCTTCGCCCTGCGCGCCATGCGGGTGGCGGCCGCGATGCGGGCGACCAGGCGCATGGTGATGAGCTCGCGGGCGGGTTCTAGTCGCAAGGCAATGGTGGTGTGGCACGACCAAAGCCAGTTTTCAATAACCGCTAGTCGACCCACCCCGATACAGATCGACGGTGAGGCCGCCGGGCTGGTTACCGAAGTGACATTCGCCTCGGTACCCGGCGCCCTTCGGGCCATGGCTTAGCGGGTGAGCCCCGCCGACCGAGAATTTACGACATTTGCGACATAACGGGCGCAAAGCGATAAACCTGACAGCATGATTTGCCGATTATCGGCCTTTCGCCTTGCTGAGTTGCGTCTCGTCTGAGACCCTATCGTGTCATTTGTTTTTAGGTGGCGGCGAGCTTCCCCCGGGCAAACTCAGGAGACCCCTGAACCTTCCCCACGACACGCCGGCACGTGAAAGCAATCACGAGTTTCGGTAACCCCGAAGCCGACCATTTTGGAGTGAGTGCTCATGGATTGGCGTCACGAGTCCGCCTGCCGTGACGAAGACCCAGAATTGTTCTTCCCGATCGGCAATACCGGACCAGCTTTGGTCCAGATCGAAGAAGCCAAACTGGTCTGTCGTCGCTGTAGCGTAGTTGACGAATGTCTGCGGTGGGCGCTCGAAACCGGCCAAGATGCCGGGGTATGGGGCGGACTAAGTGAAGACGAGCGGCGTGCACTCAAGCGCCGCAATGCCCGGTTGCGGGCGCGCTCGAACGTCTAGAGCACAATTTGCGGTATATCGATACATGCCATCGCGCCACCGTTTTCGTCATTGCACATCAAGAACTTGCCGCGCAGTTCACCGGTAGCCAAGGACTCGACGATTTGCAGCCCGAGCCCGGTGGCAGCAACTTCGAAGTCATCAGGCAGGCCGGTTCCGTCATCGCGAACCACCACGCGAACTTGGCCTTCGCTCTGGGCAAGTTCGACAGTGATCGCCGTCGCGCGTGCATGTTCTACGGCATTTTGTAATAACTCCGAGACACTCATGGCCAGTGGTGTTGCCTGTTCGCTCGGCAGCGCCCCACAACTACCAAGGCGGCTTATCAAAGGCACTTGAGCGGAATATGCCGGTGCCAATTCAACCATCAGCCCAATAATTCGATCGATGATCTCGTCAAAAGCGACGGTTTCGCCAGAATCGCGGGACAAGATCTCATGGACCACGGCAATGGCACCAACCCGAAGTTCGGCCTCACCTAAAGCAGCTTTGGTCTCGTCGCTAGCTGCGCGACGGCCCTGTAACCGCAACAATGCCGCGACGGTTTGCAAATTGTTCTTGACGCGGTGGTGGATCTCTCGAATGGTGGCATCCTTTGAGACCAGTGCGCGCTCCCGCCCGCGAATTTCGGTTACATCGCGCATCAGCACCAAACTTGCGTACATCAGACCCCCAGCTTGCAGCGGAATGCCTTGTATCAAAACCGTGGCAACATTGTTTTCAATATCGGCGCGACCTGCCGCTTGCCCACTGGCTATTCTCATCAAGGATTCATCCATCGGAGTGGGGCGCCGCGAGAGATGCGCCAGCATCGGCTTTAGTTCCTTCCCCTCGACGTCGGTTGCCAGACCTAGGCGGTGCAGTGCGCTCACGGCATTTGGGCTCGCATAGGTGATGATCCCATTTTCATCCAGTCGGATCAGGCCATCTCCAACCCGAGGTGAATCGGCGGACTCGTCGATTACCGTGGGCGCCGGAAAGGTGCCGTCGACAAGCATGCGCAACAGATCATCAGCTGTCTGCAAATAGATCTCTTCGAGTTTGCCCGCAACACGCGGCTGTTCCGATGAGTGCCGAGCCACGACTGCTATTACCCGCTCACCAAAGTGCACGGGATAGGCGTGGTCAACATTGCGCCCGTATGCCAGTGCCTGATCGATATCTGGATAGCGCCCACGCGGAGCGAAATCCCCGATGACATCATCCGGCACGCGCGTCGGAGCCGTGGTCGGGCGCACCTGCGCCACCGCGACCAACCCGCCTTCGTTCCAGGTGGGTAGCCAGAGCACGAGGTCACTTAATGCCAGATCCGCAAGAAGTGGCCACTCGCCCACGATCGCATGGATACGAGCTATCTCAGCGGCAGTTAAGTCGGTGCGCTCGCTGGCGAGTTTCGTCACCGTCGACATGCCCGCAGTGTATGACCTCCCCCTTGCCTTCCCGTTGGCCTTCCCCTTGGGTACGGTTCGACAGTGAACGGGCACGGGGGCACCCACGCGGTTAACGCGGCGCTGGCCAATGGGGTTACCCACCTATTTACGCTCAGTGGTGCACACGTGTTCCCGGTGTACGACGCCGCGGTTGGCGGTAAAGAGTCGGTAGTTGCCGCAGGCAATGCACGTAGTGCCGAACGCGGTGGCCCGCTGTGCCTAATCGACGTGCGCCATGAGCAAACCGCGGTCTTTGCCGCCGAGGCCATGGGTAAGTTAACTCGTACCCCAGGATTTGCCGCACTCACCGCGGGCCCTGGTGTCACCAACGGGATCAGCGCAATCACTGGCGCCTACTTCAACGGATCGCCGCTCGTGGTGCTGGGTGGGCGGGCGCCCGACACCCGCTGGGGCACCGGTGCACTACAAGAACTCAATCAGCCACCTATGGTGGCAAACGTAACCAAACTAGCAACTACTATACACAGCCCTGAACTTATTCGATCTGGCCTGCAGGAAGCATTCGAGTTAGCGCGAGCACCGCACCGCGGTCCAGTTTTTGTAGACGTCCCCATGGACATCTTGTTCAGTTGGGCTGAGGTGCCGGATCTAGTGCCCACTACCCCGAGCCGAGCCGAACCCGACCCCGACATAATCAAGGACACCGCAATTCGCATCAGTGCCTCTCGACATCCCGTCGTAATTATCGGCGGCGATGTCTGGCAGGGCGCAGCCATTGAGCAGGCTCAAGAGTTCATCCGCGGTTTGGGCTTACCCACCATCACCAACGGCATGGGACGCGGCATCTTGCCACCATCGGACCCCCATTTGGTAACGCGGGCACGATCCCACGCATTCAGCAATTGCGACTTGGCAATAGTCATTGGCACGCCACTTGACTTTCGACTCGGCTATGGGAGATTCGGCGACCCGCCTGCTGACATAGTGCACCTGGTAGATGCAAAATCACAGGTGTCATCCCACGCCCCCAACGCCGTGACAATCGTTGGCGACCTCGGGCTCGCGATGGATTCCCTGCGTGCGGCGGCCACCCCACCTGATGTCGGCCAGTGGCGCGCGCAACTGCGCGACCTTTCACTTGCGGCAATCACTCGCGATGACGAATTGTTTCAAAACAACAATTCACCAATTCACCCGGCTCGAATATACGGCGACCTGCTGCCGCGGCTAACTCCGGACAGCATCATTATCGGTGACGGTGGCGACTTCGTTTCGTTCGCGGGCAAATACATCGAACCTGCCCAGCCAGGGCGGTGGCTGGATCCAGGTCCATATGGATGCCTTGGCACCGGGCCTGGTTACGCGATGGCCGCACGGCTCGCCAACCCATCCGCACCGGTCTTCTTGTTGATGGGCGATGGAGCGGCCGGCTTCTCGATCATGGATCTGGAGTCTTTGGTGCGCCACCAATTACCGGTTGTCATCGTGATTGGAAATAATCAAGGATGGGCCTTGGAGAAGAACCCAATGCGGTTTCTCTACGGGTATGACGTAATTGCTGATCTTCCTGCAACGAGATACGACACCATCATGCAGACATTGGGCGGCGGCGGGGAACTCGTCAATGATCCACACGATATTGGCCCCGCACTTGATCGGGCCATGAACTCCAACCTGCCATATGTGGTTAACATCATGACCGACCCGGAGGCAACCTATCCGCGCAGTACCACCGGGATATAGCGGCAGTTACCAAAAATGCAGTCGCGATAACGGCACCCTCGATACCGGCTCGCCGGCCAAATCCGCACCGCGCCACCGCACCGAGCTGCCATCGGACTTGACTTCTACTTCGCCGAGCTCACCATGCCTTATCAGCCCACTTGACCTAATGGTGCGGCAACCGGTTACCGCTACGGCCCGGCGTGCGGTAGGAGCCGGCCCCACCGCGAGCGCCTGCGAGTTCGAAAGTAAGAATGATAGGTCCGCCGGCGTGGCACCTAATGCCCCGAACTGCTCCGCAAGAACCAGTGGCTCAGCGGTATCGATGCTGGCATTTGGATCACCCACCGCCCCCCAGGCCGGAAATCCTGCTTTGAGAATCAAAGTTGGTTTCGCGGCGAATGCAGTTGGCTTCCAGAGCACAATGTCGGCGAGGAGGCCGGGTGCAATGCTTCCCACCTCGTGGGAAATGCCGTGGGCCAGAGCCGGATTAATAGTTATTTTCGCAAGGTATCGAAGAATCCGCTCGTTATCGTCAAGGCGTTCGTCCCTACCAGCGTTCATCACCCCGGCCATCGCAAAGGTGCGCCACCAAGTTTCGCCGGCCCGGCCCATCCCTTGTGCATCAGATGACGTCATCGCGATAACACCTAGGTCATGTAGGTGATTCTCAGCAGCCATAGTTACCCGGCGCACCCGCGCCGACGCAATACGAACATCTTGATCATCGCCATGATCAAGGTTGTGCACGAGCATCAACATGTCAAGATGCTCAGCTAAGGCATTTACTCCGTACGGCAAGGTCGGGTTCGTTGAAGAAGTCAATATATTGTCGCGGCCGGCAAGTGTTAACACATCTGGAGCATGGCCGCCCCCGCAGCCTTCCACATGGAAGGCGTGAATCACCCGACCGGAAATTACCGCAATTGTGTCAGCGACCGAGAGCGTCTCGTTCAAGCCGTCGGTATGGAGCGCCACTTGAATATCTGCCTCATCGGCGCAGTGCAGAGCAGTATCGATAGTGCGCAAGGTGGCACCGGTATCCTCATGTACTTTCAAACCGCACACATGGGCCAGTACGGCTTCATCCAAGGTCGCGCGCACCGATGATGAAGCGCGACCCAATAGCCCGATATTGAGCGCAAATGCATCCATGGCCCGCATCGCTCGCCCTAGAACCCAGGGCGAACTCACCCCAACCCCCCACATCGGACCCGCCTCTTGGGCGATAACTGTCGTAACCCCGGAGGAAATTTCGGCATCGAGGACCCGGGGGCTCAGGGTATGCACGTGGGTGTCGATACCACCCGGCGTAGCGATCAAGCCGTCGCCGGGGATGATTACCGTGCCAGAACCCACGACTATGTCGACTCCATCGGCCACATTGGGGTTTCCGGCTTTGCCAACCGCCGATATTCGCCCCGATCTAATGCCAATACTGGCTACTCGGACCCCACCCACGGCATCCAAAACAATTACATTAGTGACAACCACATCACATGACTCAGCCGTCGTTACCGGATGTAAGCCAATGCCATCGCGCCCGGTGTTACCGAAGCCCACCTGGAACTCGTCACCACCATCATTAACCCTTTCCGGTATTCGAAGCCGCAATCCAGTATCACCAAGTTGCAAGATGTCTCCGGCGGCATATCCATAGCCGCTCACCGATTTCGTCCCATCAGATTTTCAACAGCTACTTCGGCGCCTGCAATTAATCCAACTGGATCACCGTCAACTATGTCTAGGTAGCCGCATGCGCGCAGTAGCACGAGGGCGCGCTCGCGGAGCGCCGCATCATCTAATGACCCATCTATGACTCCGGTGTTGCCCACCATGACGCGGTCTCCGGCGATAGCCCGCATCGGTAGCTCAACTCGATCATTTGGACTCAACCAGACCACCGAACCTGTATCGGTAGCCAGCTGGTGACCGTATGCAGCGGCGCGGTCAAGGCGCAGCCGCGGATTAACCTCAGCCAAATGGATATGCGAGGTGATCCCAATTGGTGTCGAACCCTCATTTACTATCGTGATGAACTTTCCCTCATGCACCTCTTGCGGCTCAACCGCATCTTCGGTCGCTAGCCCAAATGGATTACGGACTATCACCAACCGCGTACCATCATCGAATCTTGCTTCAACGCGTACTTCGGTAACTACGGTGATTACCTCAGGCATTACTGCATCGACATCTAGGATTTCACCTGCGGCGGCACGGGCCTGTGGAAGTGAGAGGCCGTCACGGGCAAATTCGCAGACTGCATTGGCGATTATCGCGGTAGCTTCAGGAACATTGAGTCGTAAACCCCTCGCGCGGCGCTGCTCGGCCAATTGCGATTGAGTAAATAGCAGCAACCGGTCCGACTCCCCCGGGGTCAGCGCCATTCAGGGCCTCCTTTCATTGCCAGACGCGCTGGCCGTGCGCCCAAGTTCCGAGTACCGAAATATTTTCTATCTCCATCGGGTCTACCGACCGTGGATCGGTTTCGAGCCAGACGAGATCGGCCCGTGCACCTGGTCGAATTACCCCCGCACCATCGTCGCCAGCTTGAAACGCAACACCGGAAGTGTAGGCAAGAAGCGCTTCCTCAACGCTAACGCACTCCTCGGGCATCCAAGAAGGGCCAGTTGCAGTCATCTTTCGGGTGACCGCCACTTGAATCCCTGCGAGTGGTGAGTAAGTCGTCACAGGCCAATCACTACCAAAGGAGATGGGAGCGCCACTTCTTAAAATCGTGCCAATTAGGAATTGACGATTTGTTCGTTCCTTACCCAATCTCGGTTCGGTTAATTCGGACTGCCAAGAATCAAACTTCGCCCAATATGGCTCAAAGTTTGCAATAACACCAAGTTCGGCAAACCGGCCAATATCTGCTTCATCTACCAATTGGGTGTGCGCGATGACCGGGCGACGATCACGCGCACCGTTGACCAAACTGGCATGCTCAATTGCATCAAGGGCCATTCGCGCCGCGCCATCACCGATCGCATGGATATGTGTTTGAAATCCAAGGGCATCAATGGCCGCTACCGCACTATTTAGTTCGTCGGGCTGCCAATTCGGTAGACCCTTTGAATGCGGGCAGTCGCAATACGGTTCAAGCAGCGCGCCGGTTGCTGACTCAATAACCCCGTCGGCAAAGAACTTTATGGTATTCGCAACAAGTCTCGGCGAGCCAGCTTCCTCAACCCGAGCTCGGGCGGCGACAAACTCTTCAATCTGCTGGCGCCAATTATTTGAATCCGCCCAAAGGGCCATCGCGACTTTGCACGTCACCAGGCCGCGACGGTCGGCTTCGATCCAAGTATTAACATCGGTGGCTTCCACCCAAGCATCTTGGACCCAGGTCAGGCCGGCGGATGCAAAGCATTCGTTGGCGTGGGCGATGGCGCTCATGCGGGTCTCTAGTTCGACCGGTGGCAGTAGCGCGTACACCGGACGCCAAGCACCCCACTCTCGCAAGGTACCGGTTGGCTCCCCGGCGGCATCCAGCACAATTTCGCCGTCATGCGGCTGCACCAGGTCGCGCGTGTATCCAGCCCGACGTAAGGCTTCAGAGTTGACCCAAACAGTGTGGTAATCCGTGGCGCGCAACACGACCGGGCGATCGGGAACCACCGCATCAAGCCAGGCGGCCAGAAAGACACCATCAGGTGCCAACGTGTGATCGAAACCCTCGCCACGAATCCACTCGGCGTCGGGGTGCGCAGTCGCCCATTCGCCAACCGCAAGTGCAATCTCGTCGGCGCTTGCTAGGTCGCGTACCGGTGCAAATTGCTGCTCAAGCCCGCCGAAGACCGGGTGCACGTGGCCATCACCAAAGCCGTAGCAAATGAACCCACCTGCCGCGTCAATCACCACGTCAGCCGGCAGCCGTTTTGCGGTGGCTCCAATTGCTAAAATACTGCCCTCGTCGATAAGGACAGCATCGGTTACCGAAATATCGCCACCGGGTAGGCGCATGCCAGTCCAAACGGTGGCATTTTGAATTCGAACGGTAGCCATTGGCACTCCTGATAGCGAGTTGCAAGGATCCGCGGACTCCACC
>CAMBQX010000073.1 GCA_945870085.1 Bifidobacterium breve
TGCAAAATTATGACTCTCCCGACACCATCAACGTTGGTCTCGGCGACGATATGCCGATCAAAGAACTCGCAGAGACAGTTGCCTCGGTGATCGGTTACCAAGGTGCGATCGAATGGGATTCAGCCAAACCGGATGGCATGCCACGTAAATTGCTCGACACCACTCGGATTAATGAGCTCGGCTGGAAGCCGCAAATCTCACTGCGCGACGGGCTAGCGAGCACTTACGAGTGGTACTTGGCCAATGTTGCCTGATTCTCCGAAGCAGGTACTACTCGTAGGCCGGCGCAGCTTGCTGGTGCGGCTCACTTGCAACGAGGGCCTTCGCCCCGCACTTCTTGAGCTTCTTAACACTTATACCGATGGCATCGCAGAGGAGCCCGGCACCGAAGTCTTCGTTGTTTCACTTGACCCAGACTCCGAAAATATTGTTTGGCTCTATGAGGTTTTCAAGGATGAGAACGCCGAGAACGAACATCGCAGGTCGGGCGGATTTGCCGCACTAATGGGCCAGATGCCACCGCTGCTAGATGGCCCGCCGGCGGTGCTGCGCATGGACCCCCTGCGGATGTCGCTGCAAGAAGGTGTGCTGCAAGAAAACTTCACTTTTTAGATTGGCATCTGCGAGGTGCCGCAAACCTGTTAACTAAATGGTGGGCGCTCATCAAGTCGAACACTGGCGCGCCCCGCAGTACGCCAAAGCCGCGCCGTGGTGTCTTTGTCTTCTTCGGTAATTAAGTTGCCCATCACCCGAAGTGCGACGGTCATCAAAACGCGTGAGCGCATCCCCACTGGCCCAAATGTTGGTAAGAATTTAGGTACAGTCAAGAAACCGGCGAGCCTGCGTGCGATCGAGAAAGCGGTGCCGTAACGCGCCCTCAATAACGGTGGCCACTGGGTTTGATAATCAAGTAGTTGATTCGGAATCGTGTCAGCAAGTAATTGTGCAGCGAGGTGACCGGTCTCCAATCCATAGTCAATGCCTTCACCGTTCAGCGGGTTGACGCAGCCCGCAGCGTCACCGATCAACAACCAGTTTGGCCCGGCCACACCACTGACGGCGCCTCCCATCGGCAGCATCGCGGAGCGAGGAGCTCGGATATCACCCTCAAGTTGCCAATCTTCGCGCTGTTGATCTGCGTAGTGCTCCATCAATCCGCGCAGGTTGACATCCGCCGACCGTTTTCCGGTTGCCAAGGTGCCGACCCCAATGTTGACTTCGCCGTCACCGAGTGGAAACACCCAGCCGTAGCCGGAGAGTAATTCACCAGCTTGCCCACGCAATTCAAGATGTGATGAAATCCAAGGGTCATCAGCTCGCTGACTTTTGATGTATCCGCGCGCCGCAACCCCATAGGCGGTGCTGCGATGCCAAGTGCGACCCAGCACTCGGCCAAGTTGTGATCGCACCCCGTCGGCGACTATGACTCGCTTACAAGTGATCTCGCGTTTTCCGGTGCCGTTGTCGAACATCACCGCAGCAACACGGCCATTTTCGATTCGCGCATCAACTGCTCGGTGGCCCTCGATTGCGGTTACTCCGGCATTAAGTGCCACCTGCCGGATGGCGTGATCGAGTTCAAGGCGAGGCACTGCGCCACCGTAATTCGGTAACGAACCACCTGGCCAAGGCAAATAAAGGGTTCGGCCGAAACCTGCAGCCCGCAGGCCATAGTTGCGGGCCCGACCAGCGAGCCAAGGAGTAAGCCCCAATTCATCTAGCTCGGCGATAGCCCTCGGGGTCAAGCCATCACCGCAGGGCTTGTCTCTTGGAAATGACTCAGCGTCGACGAGGGTTACGTCAAGCCCGGCACGGGCAGCCCAGGTTGCCGCAGCAGAGCCGGCCGGGCCCGCGCCGACGATCAGCACATCTGTATCGGTTAGTTGCGGGCCCATGATTACCCCATTCTCCCCGCCGGTTCGAACCTCGCCACTCGTGGGGCAGATTCAGCACAACCTGAAACCTGACCCCGGCCCACAAACTGGGGTCAACTCGCCAGGCTTACGCCCTCGCTGCGAGTTTGTCCTGTTCGCCACTAGTAGGAATCTCTATGGGCGACGAGCACCCCTCATGACCCAGATGTGGCGCTCGAGGTATCAGCAGGTGTGTGAACTCATCACCGTGTGGTGATCGACGGGGTGGGTTGCCGCCGCCTCGACTTCCTGAATCTGGGTTAGAAATGAATCGAGATCAACCTTCTTACCCGACAGCCACGTAGCCTGCACCTTAACTTCTGTTGCAAGAGTTGTGGGTTCGGCCAAATAAGGATCCATGGATAACTCGACGAGGTCCGCATAGAGACCAACTGCAAGGGAGCCGATTTCATTCTCACGATGAAGCATGTAGGCCGCACCGGTTGTTTCGGCCTTCAGCGCATCTTCGAGACTAATAATCTGATTAGCTCCGTGCACTTGTCCTGAATCCGTTGCGCGTGTGACGGCTGTTTGGATGTTCAAGAGTGGAATTGGTGGACTAACTGGGCCGTCATTGTGAAAGGACAAATGTGCCCCGGCACGCACCGCATCGCCCCATCGCATCCATTGTGATCCGATCTCCGGCGGGAACATGGTGCCGTCTAGCAGGTCGCCCCAATAAATGAACTGGAATGGCCCGAGTGAAATGGTGACACCCATGGAAACTGCGCGCAGGAACTGATCGCCACGGCAGCCACCGCAGTGTTCTACTCGCCAACGGTGATCGGTGCCCATCAGGTTGTTGTTGGTTAGCGCCTCTTCATATGCATCCAGAACAATGTCAAGACCTACATCACCGTTTACGTGGAAAGCCATCTGCCACCCTAGGGGGGCGAATTTAGCGAGCAGGGAATCCAACTCAACCCTTGTGTAATTCATCATGTTCGTGCCACCAGGTCCGAGGGGAATTTCTGCTGCCTGCACGGCCGGTGTATCCAGATAGGGGAATGACGATGCAATTGATCCCACCCACGGTGAACCGTCAGCCCATAACTTGACGCCCTGCTTGCGCAGCATCGATGGATCCGGTGAGACGACCTGCACACCGGCATCAGAATCGATTGCCATGTGGTAGAGAGACATGCGAACCGGGGAGTTCGGGCGGGTTGTGAGTGCCTCATACCCCTTTAGCAAGTTTGTGGAGTAGGTCATTTCCGATGTCGCCGTGATGCCAAAGCCAGACATGTATTGCAACCATCGCGCTGCCGACTCCAGTGGCCGCGGTACCGCGTCCTTTACTGTAGGCATCACAGCCTCTAGTTGTGCTGCGGTTTCGTAGGCGATCCCATTGGACGTGCCATCGGCATTTCGGCCGAAGCGAGCCCCGGGCGGATCCGCGGGAGGCTTACCCTCAGCCCACTTATTGAAGGCAATGACCGCTGAGTTGAAGTAGGCCACGTGACCGGAGTTGTCGAGCACCACTGCCCGTCGAGTGGGAAAAAACTTGTCAAGGTCCGAATTTGTCTGCAGTGGCGCTTGCTGCAACAAGCGATCCAATCCTTCAAAAACAACTGGTTGATCAGGTGGCAACTCGGCATTGACCTTGGTCCACAGCGCCTGAACGTCACTGAAATTCGGGTAACCCAGATAAGGCGCGATCCAATACGAGGGTGGCTGGGTAATCATCCCGCCAAGCATCGGGTGACTGTGTGCCTCGATGAATCCGGGCATGAGCACTGTGGCCCCCAGGTCCGTGAGCGCCACACCTGGTCCAGCAGCTTGACACTCGGCAACGGAGCCAACGGCGACAATCTTGCCGGTGGATTCGTCGATGGCGATCGCCTCGGCCCGCGGATTTGACGGGTCCATGGTGATGATGCTGGACGCCTTGAGAATCACGGTTGCTGGCATATCAGTCCCTTTGTAGTGAGGTGAACTAGACAGTCAGCGCTTGCGGACCGCCACCGCCGGGCAATGGGACATTTCGCGAGTTACTGAAATCGGTCGTAGCGAGATCAATTGCGAACCACTGAGGATCGGTATAGGTATTTACCAAGTATCTATTTGCGGTCAAGTCAGACACCGTTGACCACATGGTCAACTCAGGTTCGGCACCATCTGGTTTTTCATCAACTGTGCCAGCGACAATATCGAAACCGTGCAGAACCCGAATTGCTCCCAACTCAGCTGCTTTTTGGTCTGCAGGTGTAACCGCAAAACGAACCATTGTCAGTGCCCGAATAAATCGACTCGGAGAGGTGCCATCGGCAGGGAGTCCACGAAAACCTTGTCCCTGAGCAAATGGAGCGAAAGTTGTGCCTCCCACCACAATGGGAACGGGATTCTCTGGCGAGAGACTGAGGTAGTTCGAAACGTTAGTGAGGTGCCAATCAAGGTAGGGCGAGTTGGTTGCGACCTGAACGGGATTGTCAACAATTCGCATGCCCTCAGGATGGAATTCGGCGACTACGCAGGAGTCCTTGTCATGCACAACAATATGTAGAGGAAGGGCTATCGGGACTTGCTTTGGAACCACATTGACCACATTGCATGTTGCCAACGCGGCTTTGGCTTCCGCTGTCGTCGAGCAAGTTCCCAAAACGAATGCAATGACATCGAGAATTCCGATATCTGAGCCATCGTTCTTGGGTTCGTAGTAGGTGCAATGGTCTGGCATATAAAGGGCATGCGCCGAAAGGCCAGCCGAGTTCATGCCGTCTGCGAACCATTGCGGATTACTAAAGCCTGAGAAACCAACTACGCCATAAGTGCTCTGCCACTTTTTCCCATTGGGAACTATTTGACTTTGATGTGACTCATTGACAGCCAGGACAGCCAAGTCCCACGGAAGAACATTAGGGAATTCCATGGTCCGACCGACGCACACCGTGCCATCCGTGGCAGTTGGATATTTGAAATTTGTACACATTTCGTTGTCCTCTATTTGACGGAATCTGTTTACGGCGCAGGTGTTGACGGCGCTGTGGGAGTGGGTGCCGCCGGAGCGGGTACAGCACTTGGAGCGGCAGCCTCGCCCTTCTTGGGCTCGTGGTAATTCCGAAGAAGGAACATGGCCACCAGGCCAGCAATCAGCATCAGGCCAGCTGAAACCAGCATGACAGTTGTAAACGCCGAGCTGTAGCTAGTTACGGCATCGGCAAGAGCTTCCTTACCAAGTTGAGTTGTCGGTTCATCGCCTGACTTCACATACTGATTGATAGAAGTGACCGCTGTTGAGATGGAGTCTGGTTGAACCCCAGCATCGGTGAGTTTTTGAGTAACCCCACCGATTGTTAATCGATCAACCAACACAGTCGCAATTGCGAACCCAATGGAGTAAAAGAATTGACCAATGGTGGTTCGCGAACTTGTGACCGGCCCGAATTGAGCAGGGGGCGCCTCACGGATGATCAGGTTGCCGAATGGGATTGACGCGATCATCAAGCCCGCGCCCGTAATCAGTGAGCCAGGGAGAAAAGCTAAGAAAGATTTTTGATTGCTGGCGAGTGCGAGTAGCACGAATCCGATCACGGCAAGAGCTGTCCCGATCAGGATTGCAGTGCGATTCGACAGACCCTTTGACATCAGACGACCAATAACAAGCGCGCCCGCAATTCCTGCTGCTACGAGCGGAACCTGCCACAATGCAACTTCCTTGGTTGGAACTTCTGTCACGTACTGCCAAAGGTTCGTTGTCTGCAGGAAGGCGACTGCTGTGCCGTAGTTGAACACGAAACCAACAAGAATGGCGGCTAAGAAAACCGGCGATTTAAACAGGTGAACTGGGTAAAAGGCCTTCGTGTTCTTTGATTCGAAGACGAAGAAAATGGCTAAAAGAAGGGCACCCGCTATCAGCGGAACAAGTGTCGTAGGTGCAGTGAAACTGTTGCCCAATTGGCTTACCCCGTAGAGGAAGCCGATGATTCCGATCACCAAAAGAATCTGACCAACGATATCTAGGCTTTCCGACTTAACCTTTGGCTGATCTGGGAGCGCCAGGGGCACGAGGAAGAAAGAGATCAAGGACGCAGCTGTCAGAACAAAAAAGGCAAAGCGCCAGTCAACACCGACCAATTCGCCACCCAGGAAAGTGAAGATAAGGGTGGACAATCCGATCACAGCTCCGAAGACACCCAGAGCCGCGGCAAGCTTCCCCGGCTTTGCTACCGCGTGGATGTAAGCAAAAGATGCACCGTAAACAGCACCCAGGCCGACACCCGTGATTGCCTGGCCCAAAAGGTAAATGGCAGAGACTGGCGCAAGTCCGGAAATTGCTGACCCCGCTGCTCCGATCAAGAGCGCCGCCAAAAGTACTTTACGCCGTCCTAACCGGTCCGCCAACACTCCTGTAGTGATGACAGATGCAGCAATAGCAATTGTTTGAATGCTCGCTGCGAGAGCAACCTGTCCACCCGCCATATTGAGATCGCGGGTCAAACTGACAAGCGCAGTGCTGTTGATATTGGGCGAAGACCCTTGAATGGCTGCCATTATGCCCAGTAGCGGGATTGCGAACCCAAGGAGTTTTGGCACTTTGGTGCCGTTTGTGGTGGTTGAAGGTGTTGCCATGGCTTCTCCAAGAATTGGGGGTGTCCTCAAGTGACTCATAAAGCTGCCATAGAGAGGGGGCTAACGGCCTGACAGATTATAGCCGTGGATTAACGACTGTCAACGCCAAAGTGGTCTTTCAAATTGACTCAAAGCTAGCAGGAATTGACCTATTGCGGATGCTGAATTAACTCCCGACGGGTGCCAAACTTCTGGCAATCCGCACTAATTGTTGCGCGGAAAGATTATTCCCACCATATGTTTCAATCCAAATTCGGGTTGAGCGCAATCCATTGACTCCGGGCAGGGTCACTTCAAGGTGCCCACCATGTTTAACTACATCTGCCCTCGTGCACTTCTGTGACGATGCTGGATCACAGTAGGCCTCAACAAATGCCGGAGATCCATTTATAGTAATGCGCAACACTTTCTGTCCGACCGCAATGTCGGAGCACATGGGATTGCCTTCAGTGATGGTCAACCTCTGGGAATTAGTTTTGCCGTAGGCCACCATTAAGTTTTGTTCCGTACCCTGGCTGCAAAGATCGGGGCCACCAGCATGTCGAGCTTTTATTCCTGCGGTGTAGGAAGGTTCGTACACCGTGTAGGTAACACCCACCTGCATATTTTCATAGGCATCGCCTGAACCCATGGCTACAGCTGGCGCTGCAACACCAATAACGAAAGCACTTGCTGCAATAACCCCTAGAAGTCTTTTCACTAGTGCTTCCCCTCATTTGGTCTTGCCGCCATGTTCTCACGCCGCGGGTGGTTTACCTAAATACCAAGATTACACTAGGTAGTTGGCGTCCAATCAATGCAACCAATTAGGCGGTAAGGAACACTCAACCGATGGCTAAATAGGCAAACCGCGCCATAGTCCAATCGGCCGGCATGAGAACGGTGAAGACTGTCATGGCGCCACCAGCCACAATCAGTACACCTGCCGCCGCCGCATTCATTGCGCCGGCCCTCACCTCCGCCGTTGGAGGTACTGCTTCATACGCAGCATGGGTCGTAAGCGGTGCAAACGCGGACGCAACTTTCGCGAACACGGTGTTTCCTGCGGTTAGTGCCGAAGTCAATCCCGGCAGCATAAGCGCGCCTTCAGGTGCATCGGTGTGGCTTACCGAGGGCACCGCATTCGGTGCTGTGTATGGGTCATCGCGCAATCACCCATATTTATCAGTAGGCCTGCCAGGTGGCAAAAACGAAGGTTCATTGACTTTGACTTTCGCGGGTGCAAATACGCCCGGAACCTGGGGCTTTGCCTTGGGTGATATTGATGCAGAGGATGTAACGATCACCGCGAAGAGCGCATCAGGGTTTGAACTTGATGTCTCCACTTGGTTTAAAGACACTTTCAACTATTGCAATACCTCGCCGAAACCAACTAGCTGCCCCGCTGGAACGTCGACCGGAGAGCCGACTTGGAATGCCGAAACCGCAACTCTCAAGGGTTACGCGGATGGGCACGACACTAGTGGTGACGCCGCATGGTTCCAGCCGTCGAAAGAAGTTAAGACGCTGACACTTACCCAAACGAAGATAAGTGGTTTCCCTTCGTACCAATTGTGGATTGCCGCTGACGAGGGCATCACTGTCGCTGCTTCACCAGCGCCATCTGAAACCGCAGTTGACTGCACGGTCGGTGAGGTTACCCAGCTAGTTAATGGCGGATTCGAAAGTCCAGTGTTGGCCGCAAAAACTTTCAAACAAATCAACGAAGCCAACGTCCCCGGTTGGAGCACGACCGCATCGGATCACTTGATTGAGCTTTGGTCAGATGGATTCAATAAAGTGGAATCACCGGCTGGATCTCAATTTGCTGAATTAAATGCCACACAAGACTCTGAGCTCTTCCAGGTTGTACCAACTGTTCCAGGGCAAGAACTAACTTGGACGCTCTACCACCGGGCCCGCGCAGCAGCAGCTATCGGGGACAC